>CAYIRV010000019.1:0-13182 GCA_964365865.1 uncultured Thermodesulfobacteriota bacterium
CGATATGAACCTTTCCTCATTGCGCGCGGGCATCACGGCTGTTATGAAAGGATATGCGGCCTTATCCATATTCTTCAACTCAGGCCCAAGACCTCGCCGTATATGCCTTCGAGCCTCCGTGTCTGCTGCTCGAATGTGAACTCCGAGCTTACCTTCCGATACCCGGCAAGCCCCATTGCCATCCTCATGTCCGCTGAGGAAAGGCACTTTGATATAGCGCCCGCAAGCAAGTCGGGCCGCTCCTTTGGCACTAAAATCCCGCTTACCCCGTGCTCAACCAACTCCGGCACGCCTCCAACGGATGTGGCCACAACCGGCTTTGCGTTTGAAAACGCCTCTAAAACCACATTTGGAAGCCCCTCTGTGAGAGATGGGAGCACTAAAAGGTCCATTGCCTTGAATATGTCGTTAATATCCTTCCTGAACCCCACGAACCTGCACTGCTTGTCAACAGAAAGCCTTGCGGCATGAGCCTCAAGCTCTTTTCTGAGCGCCCCGTCACCGCAGAATACAAATACAGCCCTGCCCGCGCTTCCGTTAAGCATGGAGATTGCCTCAACGAGGTCCTTATGCCCCTTTTCAGGGCTTAACCGGCCCGCGGACACGACCATTATTGAGCCTTCCGGCACACCGAGCCTTGCGAATACCTCTTTGCGGATTTTCTCCTCGCTACCCACGGCTCGACTGTTTATTGATACGGCGTTATGCACTGTCCAATATCTCCGCGCCTTGACACCCATGCCTTCGAGCTTCTTTCTCTGTCCGTCGGATACGGCCACCACGCCGTCCACGCGGCCGAGAACCCTTCTCTCGACCCATTCGTAAAACGCCACCATCCTGTCCTCGGCAGTGTATCCCCTTGAAAACGATATTACAGGGATGCCGGCCCTTTTCGCAGCAAGCCATCCCATCACCGTTGACTTGTACCCGTGCGCACAGAGGAGGTCAACCCCCTCCTCCCTTATCAGCCTCGAAAGAGCGATGAGCGCCCTTACATCAAGCGGCCCGGACATCGGAATGCCGCGGCCCTCCAGCCCATTCGCCTTTGCCTGCTCGAGCATTTCATTACCGCCCCCTTTTTCCAAAAAAGAGGCGATAATGCCTTTGAAGCGGCTGGGGTCAAGCCTTTTGAGGTGCTCGATTATCTGCTTCTCGGGCCCGCCGTGGAAGTTTGTGGCGATAAGGTGCATTATGGTTTTTCTGCTCATGTCCGGCACATCAAGCGCGGGGCGTTCTGACCCATACATCGCCGCCTGCGCCGAAAACGCCCCTGAGCGCCACGACGGCAAGGCCGGCTACGACAGCCGGGGCCTTGAGAAGCAGATAAGCCCTCTGCCATGAGATACCGAGAATGACTATGCCGAGCATGAAGTACGCGGCCTGAATCAGCAGTACCGCCGAGGATGACACGAATATCAGCGACGATAGCGCGCTCGGACTTAAAAGAATGGCCGCGCCTGCAGAGGCAAAGGCAACAACGCTCATCAGGAGCACGAGCGGTCTCGATAGCGCCAGAAATGTCCAGCCTGCGTCCATCAGGTCAAGCCTTCCGCAAACAATGCCTTTGAAGAACAGCCTCAGGGCGTTCAGCCTGCCGAGCTTCAGGTTGCCTCCGGCCCATCTCTCCCTCTGCACCTTAAGCTGGGCAACTGTTGCCGGAAACTTGGAAAGCACCCTGACTTCGTCTATGAATCTTATTTTATACCCATCCTCCAAAAGCCTGATGCCGTACTCCACATCCTCGGCGATGGAATGGGCTGACCACGGCGTCCTCTTGAGAACCGAGGACTTAAAGGCCATGCCTGTGCCGCGGAGAAACACCGCAAGACCGAGCGCCGACTTAGGGGCGTAAAAAAGGACATTCTCTATGACATTGCCAACGGCCGAGGCGTAGCTTATCGGGCTTTCGTCAGGGTTTGATGTTACATAGCTCGCCTGAAGGACATCCGCGCCGCCCTTAAGATGGCTGTCGAATATCCGCAGGCCGCGGCTGTCAATCGTGCAGTCGGCGTCGAGCACCACTACCGCGTCATGCCCCTTTGGAAGTATGCGCTCAAACGCCCACTCAAGCGCAAACCCCTTGCCCCTGTTATCGAGGTCATGCCTTTCGAGAGAGACCGCGCCCATCTGTCTTGCCACAGACGCCGTTGAATCCGTGCAATTGTCGGCTATGCAGTAAACCGTGTATTTGTCCTTTGGATAGTCAAGGGCAAGGCACGACCTCAGGGTGTCGCCGATGGCATCTTCCTCGTTGTGCGCGGGTATGACTATGGCAAAGGAACCCGGCTCCCCTTCCGGGGCGGCCTTCCTCAAAGGCCTCACGGCCAAGGCCACAGCAACGAGAAACACATAATACGCCGATATCAGCGCGGCCGGGACAAGGAATATGACGGATAGAACCTTTATAGCCGTCTCAACCAATATTTTACCTTCTGCCCTATCGTTCCCACGCTCCAGCGTGGGAAGGCGCTCATCTGCGGCCTGCCGGGCCTATGGGCCTTGTCTTAACACCGGCGAGGAACTTGATAAGCTCCTCTGCAACCCTTTTCCGGCCTTTTGCATTGAGATGCTCTCCGTCGTCCGTGTAGCCGCGCGCAAGAGCCAAGGCCGTACCCTGTGCTGCGGAGCCTTGGACTTGGGCCTCAATTGCCGCGAGGTCAAAGACAGGTTGCTTACCCGCATACTCGGCCTTAATGAGCGCGTTGAACTGATTCCTCTTCAGGTTGTCATCGCGACCTGTTTGCCTGCCTGCGAGCTTCTTAAGCAGCGCCTTTACCTTGCCTTCGGAGACGGTAAGCGGCGCGGTAACATGGACAAAAACAGTATCCGGATATTGCCTCTTCAGATTGTCCATGGTCTTTTTGTATTGCCCAAAAAGGGCATTGACATCTGTGCCTGCCGTGATGTCAACATAGCAGAACTTGAAAAACGCTATGTCCGCGGCCTTGCCCATGCCGCTATTTACAAACCCTGCGAAGCCGTCCATCTTTGTATCAGGCTTGGTGTTCTTGCCCACACGCGAATGGACGAAGGCCGGCGCCGCGAGCGCCGCCGGGTCAGAGGATTCGACAATCTTAAGCCCTGCGCCCGGATGGTCCTTCGCTATATCCTTAAGCCCTTCGATTATGTTCTGGCCCACGGACTGGTGGGCGAAGTATATCCTTTTGGAAGAGATTTCAGCCAAGGCTTCGGCAATGCCCCCGGCATTCCCTGTGCCGGCAAGGCCGCTTCCATATGATGCAAGCGCGAGGGGCAGCTGCATGATAATAACCTCCATTAATGTGAAATTCGACAGGACCGTTAAAATGCCTTTAATGACCTTATACATAGTGCAATGGCGTCCCTTCAGGGCAGATAGCGCTTAAGCTCCGGCATGAGGTTTACGGCAAAGTCCTCCTCGTCCTTCATTACAGCGGCCGGAGACGCGCTATTTCCGAGCCTGCTGAATATCATAACTATGGCCCCGTTTGTGCGCCGCCGGAAAAGTCCGTCGAGCGCGGTCAGGAGCTTGGCTTCATACCTGCTTGACACAATCCTGCCGTTGATGTCATACCAGAAGAGCGTCTGGTAGCTTTCGTTTCCCCTCCTTAAAACAGTCCTGTTCACCGGCGTTGCGCCCAGAGCGACCTGTTCGTTTTTCTTGTATAAGCCCCTGAGCCTGTGGTCAATCAATTCTCTGCTCTGAGTCTGCTGCTCGATGTAGCCTATGTACAGTATCAGTTCCCTGCCTGAGCCGTTCCCGTAAAACTTACGAACCGACGAATCAGCGTGCTCAAGCTCGAACGGCGCCTTTTCCATTGAACCCCCTCTCCCTTCCGGGGAGAGGGCTGGGGTGAGGGGTGAACGCCAGTCGCCTATGGTTGAAGGCATATCCGCCAAACTCGCCTTAATGGGCATAGGAACGACCTTCATGAAGTGCTGATAGCCCTTTACAGCGAACAATAGCGCTATAAGGATAATCAATGCGTTGTTGAGCTTCTTAGCGTCAAAGGGCGTATGCGCTGGGCCGCCGCCCGCCTCGTGGTGGGAGGCTTCGGCAGCGTTAAACCTGCCGAGCGCCCACGCGCCTATGAACAGGAAGATAAAGCCTATGACAGATACGAAAAAACCCTGGAGTATGTGCAGGGGACCATGGACGCCCTTGCCGCCCATATAGGTCCAGACGCCTATGAGGGTTATCCTGAACCAGTTGGACACCACGCCGATAAATACGCCTAACGCGATGAGAACGGCCCGCTGCCAAACCCTGTTCAAGGTGAACACCGCGAGCGGCACGGATACGGCTATAATGGAAAGGAGGAAGTTAAGCCCGCTGCAGGCCACGGCCACCTCGAGCACTATCCCCGGCAGCTCTAAATACAGGCCGTTGTGGAATACCGGTATATTGAGCAGGCTTAACAGGCGCACCCCCATAGCCGCGGACATATCCTGAAAAGGCCTGTGAATCTCATCCACGGCGTCCAGAAACGGCACCATCAGGACAAGATAGCTGAGCGGCAGTATAAGAGCCCTTAAGAACCGGGCCCCGAGGAGCATGAGCACAATGGCGGGGATAATAACCACCATGGAGAAAAGCTCCACCATTATTACGCTCCCTGCCCTGCCGAGAAGGAGTATCAGGTTGCCGATGATAAAGAGCGCAACGCCGCCGATGATGTTTGGGCTCACGGGAATCTTCTTAAGCCGCTCCCTGTGGGCCCAGACGAAATACAGGCTTATGAACGGGACAAGGACGCCGTGGTAGGCGTCAGCGCTGAAAAACCATGTCCGCACCATGAGCGTGAGCGTAGCCGAGTAGGCAAAGGCGAAGACGAGGATGAAAATGCCGGCCTGCATCCACGCGCCCTGCTTAGAGGCGGCGCCGGCCATTACAACCTGTTTTTCCGCGTTGTTATTCATTGGAAGCGCAGAACTCCTTAAGGGGCCTGAACTTGAACTCTTTTATAAGTGCCTTCATCTTAGGGAGCGTGCTTTCGAGGTTCAGGTTGTGCCTGAACTCCGATAACCACCTGCCGCTGAGCCTCGGCTGGTCCGCGTCTATCTCCCACGGATGCACATAAAAGACCACCGGCTTTTTCTCCCTCGCGTTTATCGTCCGTATCAGGGACTTGGTGATGGCGATAGGCGTGAGCCTGAAGTAACCTCCGCCGGCCACAGGCATGTTGATGCCGAAGATGCGGAATGTCGAGGGAGGAAACTCCATGAGCGTTCCGCCGTTCCTCTTAATCACATGCGCGAACCTGTCGGCCCCGGGCACGCCGTACCTGTCATGGTAGATGGGGAAGATGCTGGAATCGTACCTGAACCCTTCCTCTATGAGGATATCAAGGGCCCATAAGGACTCCATTACGATGGAATAGCTCGCGGCCCTGTAGCCGAGAACCGCCGTGCCGGTTATGTCCTCGAGTATCATCTTCCCCTTCCTTACATCCTCCCTGAACTCCCCGGGGCTCAGGTCGTAAACGAGCCGGTGGTTATACCCGTGGCACGCCACCTCGTGGCCTGCCTTGTGGATTTCCCTTACGAGGCCCTTGTTCCTCTCGGCTACCCAGCCGAGGATGAAGAATGTCCCCTTTATGCCGTGCTCCGCGAGTAGTTCCATTATCTTCCGTGTGTTCCTCTCGACGCGGCTCTCGTATCCGGGCCAGTCCTCGAACCTGACAACATCGGAGAATGCCGAGACCATGAAATAGTCCTCGACATCTATGGTCATCGCGTTATACATGTATGGGAGATGCTTGCCGGAAGGCTCCGGGGCGCTGCCTTAGGGATGCTACGCCCGCTTTGCGGCCTGCATGACAGGCGCGGATATGGCTTCAGCCGAGGCATTAAGCTCTGTCTTTGAAATCTTTCCGGTGGATGTCTTTGGGAGCGCGTCCCTGAACTCCACATGCTTGGGCACCATGTAGCTTTCAAGGTGCGTGGACGCGAACTTCAACACATCCGCCTCCGTTACATCGGAACCCTTTTTCCTGACTACAAAGGCCTTGACGGCGGAGCCGAGCACCGGGTCAGGGACCCCTATGACAGCGGCCTCTACTACGGCTTCCATATGGTAGAGGACATTCTCCACTTCCTTGGGGCTTACCTTCTCGCCCCTGCTCTTTATGATATCGTCCTTTCTCGCGACGAAATACAAATACCCTTCCTCGTCCATTTTGAAAACATCCCCTGTGTAAAGGACGGTATCCCCGGGGAATTTGCCGGGTTTGAGCATCTTTGCCGTCTCCTCAGGCGCATCCCAGTAGCCCTTCATGATGTTCGACCCGCGCACCACAAGCTCGCCGCACACGCCCGGTCCCACGCGGTTTCCTTCCTCGTCAACTATATACGCCTCTGTGTTGGGCATGCCCTTGCCCACCGACGACGGCCTTCTCGAAAGCTCCTCCGGCTGGAGATAAGAAACTCTCTTGCACTCGGTAAGCCCGTACATCGAATATATGCGCGCCTTCGGGAAAAAACCCCGAAGCTTAAGTATGTGCGCCGCGGGCAGCGCGGCCGCGGTGTTGGTTATATAGCGGAGGGCCTCGAAATCATGGTTCTTTATGTCCTCCATCTGGAGGAGTATCGCCGATATTGTCGGGACAATTGGAAAGCCGGTAACCTTTTCATCGAGCATGGTCTTTATTATCTTAGCCGGATACAGGAACGCCTTTTCGAGTATGACGGTCGCGCCCGTCTTAAAGGCCATTAGCACCTGATAAAGGCCGTAGTCAAAGGACAGAGGCAGGGTATTCAGTATTATATCATCCTCTTTGTTTTCGAGATACTCTGTTATGGAGTCGGCCGCGCTAACCATGTTCAGGTGCGTAAGCATGACCCCTTTGGGCCGGCCTGTGGAGCCTGATGTATAGATGACTGACGCGAGGTCTGCGTCAATTACCCGCCTCGAAGGAACGGCCGCGCCGCCTGATTTAAAGACCTCGTCGAGGGAATACGCCCTCTTCCGAATGCCTAAGCGTCCGACATCATGGCTTCTCGCGACAACAACCTGTTTGAGGTGCGGCGATGACTCTGACGCCTCCCTTATGATATCCGCCTTGTCGGCAGAGCTTATAATGGCGCTCGCCCGCGAATTATTAAGTATGTAGGCTAACTTTTCAGCCTTTGTAGTCGGGTTCAAGGGGAGGAAGACCCCTCCGGCCTTCAATACGGCGAATATGCCAACGACCGCCTCAAGGGAGTTGTCGAGGAACACGACCGCCCTGTCGTGCTTTTCAAGACCCTCTCCCGCGAGGGCAACGGCGGCCTTTGATGAAAGGGAGTCGAGCTCGGCGTAGGTGTATCTCTCGTTGCCGGCGATGAGCGCAATCTTGTCAGGGGTCCTCCGGGCGCTCGCTTCGAGGAAATTGTTCAACAGCATGAACCGTCGTCCTCCTCTATGCCGAGCCTCTTTTTGGCCTCGAGGATAAGCCCCTTGGACTGAACGCCGTAAATCTTTTCATATCCCTCGACCCTGCCCATTACGCCTGTCCTGACCATATTGGCTACCTCCCACACATACGGGTGGAAGTTGAACCTCTTTATATGCACATCGTTCGCAAATGCGTTCAGGAGGCAGTTGGTGGAATTGGAGTCCGTGTCGGACGGGGCCTCCCACCCGAGTTGTCCTATCTCCTCGATAATCTTTTCCTCGTTGTAGTCGTGAAAGGCGAGCGGATGGACATTATACGGGAACCGTTCCGTCATGGCGAAGTGGGCGTCGGTCAGGAAATACGCGTTGACCTCACCGCCCGCCTTGTTTGAAAGCGGGTTCAGTATGGCGGCCTGGGCGGCCTTCATGAGCGCCGGGTTAGTCCTTATGACAGAGGACTGCACCGGGGCCTGGCCGGGCGACCAACCGTAGCCAATGAGCATTATGTTCTTCTCCAACGCGGTCTTAAGGGTCATGAACTTGACGATGCCTATGCAGGATGTGCATATGGTGGACGCCCTTTCGAGGGTCTTCTTCGAGTATATGTCCTCCTTTGCGGCCATGAGGAATATCTTCTTCATAAGACCGAACCTGGGCCTGAACACCATGTGGTCAACGCCGAGATTCTCCGCGACCGCATGCATGTTCTGCATGGCCCTTTCGGATATGAATCCGTTGTCAACGGTAAAGGCTAACACATTAAGGCCGTAATCCCTCCTGAGGAGCGCGAGCGTGTATGTGGAGTCCTTGCCGCCGCTGTAGGCCATGATGCAGTCATACGGGCCGCTTCCCCTGTGCTTTTCGACAAGCCCGATAAACTTGTCCCTGTACTCCTTTTTGTGGGCGTCCAGCGCGTCCATGCCGGTAAACCCTTGGCAGTGGTTGCAGACGCCGTTCGAGTCGAATACGGTTCCGGGAAAGGTCTCCGGCAATATGCACCTTGAACATATCTTCATTTCGACGCTCCCACTGGACTTAAAAAAACTTTTTTTAGTTCTTCTTTCATGACCTTCATGCTCTCGGTCTTCGGAAGCGCATCCATGAACCGTATATGCTTGGGCATCATGTGGAGGGGGAGGCTCTCCCGGCAGAGCCGGAGCAGTTGGGCTTCGGTGCAGGCCCGTCCTTCCTTGAGAACGACAAAGGCGCATATGGCCTCCCCGAGGAGCGGGTCTTCGGTCCCGACTACCGCGGCCTCGAACACATCGGGGTCCTTGAGTATGGCCTCCTCGATCTCGCGCGGGGATATGCGGTGCGCGCCGCTTTTTATAATGTCCCTTTTCCTGCTGACTATATAGATATAACCCTCGTCATCAACGGTCGCCATATCCCCGGTAAAGAGCCTGCCATCGCGTATGACGGCCGCGGTCTCGTCCGGACTGCCCCAATATCCCATCATTATGTTATCCCCTTCCGCGGCTATCTCGCCCGCCTCTCCGGGTTTGACAGGCTCGCCGGCTTCGTTCAGCACGTTGAGCGTTACCCCCGGGATGGCCTTGCCAACCGAGCCGGTCTTCCTGCAGAGGTCCTCAGGCGCAAGGTATGAGAGCCTTGCCGAGGCCTCGGTCTGCCCGTACATTATGTAGAGCTTCACATGGGGCAGTGTCTTCAATATCTCAAAGGCCATCTCATGGGACATGGGCCCGCCGGCCTGCGTAACATATCTGAGGGACGGCAGCGACATGTTCTTGAAGTTCGAACGGTGGCAGAGGATGGCGAAGGTCGAGGGCACTCCCGCAAAGCCGGTAACCTCTTCCCGCCGAATCCCCTCCAACACGGTGTTCGGGTATACGAACCGGTTGTCGAGCACGAGCGTGCCTCCCTGCATCACATGGGTAAGGAGGAGCGAATTCCCGTAGGAATAGTAAAATGGAAGGACGACCATCATGCTGTCTTCTTCCGTGAGGGACAGATAACTTACTATGGAGCGCGAGTTGGCGTAGAGGTTTTTGTGCGAAAGCATCACGCCTTTGGGCTTGCCTGTTGTCCCTGATGTATACATGATGGCGGCGAGGTCTCCCTCGGCCCTGTTGCCGCCCGCATCCGCCTCTGACCCGTTTGCGAGGCAGTCTGTGAGCGCGAGCGTCCTTTTTTCGTCCAGCCCATCCTGCAGGCCGTCAACGCTTATAAATCTGAGCGAAGCGGCCTCAGGCAGCCTTGAGACGGCCTTTATAAGCCGGCCCCTCGCTATAAGTATTTTCGGAGAGCAATCGGATATGATATTTGAAAGGGCGTCCGGGGTCGTAAGGTGGTTTACCGGCACTGCCGCGCACCCGGCAAGGAGCGTCCCGAAGTAGGAGACCGCATATTCAAGCGAGTTCTCGACGGCTATGACAACGCGGTCGGAACGGCTTAGACCCTCTCTTTCGAGGGCCGAGGCGAGCCGCATGGACATTGAGGCCGCCGAACCGTAGCTTACGCGGGAGTTGCCGTGGACTATGGCGGTCTTATCGGGCCGCCTTTCAGCCGTGTTTATAAGGAGCCTGTCTAAAAGCATCTTTAAAATTCCCTTAGCCGAGCCGGACTAAGCCGCCTCAGCCGTCTTCCTCGTTATGAAAACGCTAAGCCTGTTCACTGAATCAAGGTTTTCGGGCAGGAGTTCGTCATCCTTTACGGCCACATGGAAGTTCTCCTCGATAAACCCCACGAGTTCGAGAACCCCTGTCGAGTCGATTATCCCTTTTTCAAGCAGCGAGTCGTCGTCGCTCAAGCCTGAGTCCGCGCCGAATAAAAAATTGTCCGTGATGAATTTTCTTATCTGCTCACGCACTGTCCCGCCTCCTTGAAATCGTGAAATCTAATATTCTTATAGTCCGCCGGACACTCGAACTTCTCGACGAACATCCTGTGAAGGAGCTGGGTGGAGAGTATGCCCACGAGCGCCATGTTGTCCTTAAACCCGCTGACCGCCCCGCTCCTGCACTTGTTCACGAGCCTGACAACGGACTTGGGGTTGAAATATCCGTAAGCCTCGATAGCCTTGTCCGAGAGCATCTCATCAACATAGTCAGGGGCCGCGCCGTGCCCGAAGAAACTCTTTGACTCAGGGGCCAGATACGGCCGCTTTGAGCGCCTGACTATGGCCTCGGGCAGGAACTGCCTCATGCACCTTTTCAGTATGTGTTTTTCATCAAGCCCTTTGAGCTTGTAGCGCGCCGGAAGCCGGGCCGCGAACTCCACTATCCTGTGGTCTAAGAACGGGAACCTTCCCTCGACCGAATGCGCCATGGCCATCCTGTCGCCCTGAGATGACAGTATGTAGCCGGGCAGGAGATGCCGGGTCTCAAGATATTGGGCCTTTTCAACAGGCCCCCATCCGTGATAGCCGGCGGGCAACGTTGAAAGCATCTCGTCAATGGAAGACTTTTCCCCGATGCCGGCCCTAAGGCCGTCGGAGAAAAACAGCTTGTTCCTCTCAACCGACTGCCAGCGCGTCCTGTGGGAGAAGAACGGGTCCCCGGTGTCCGTAAGCCCCGCGCCGAAGAACGCCTCCAGATATTTTCTCGGCTGGCCCTGAAACGCCGGAAGATACGGGTAGAGCCTCTTGAGAAGGAGCGGCCGCGCCTCGGAGTCCGGGAACCTTGCCCAGAACTGCCGTATCTTCGTCTCCTTGAATATGTCATACCCCCCGAGCACCTCGTCAGCGCCCTCTCCGGTGAGCACCACCTTGAAGTTATTTTCACGCACGAGGCCGGAAAGAAGATACAGGGGCGCGGGCGCGGTGCGGAGAAGCGGCTTCTCCGCGTGCCACACCACCTGGGGGAAACACCCGCTTATGTCGGAATACGAGCACCGTATCTCATTGTGCTCTGTCCCAAGGGCGCGGGCCATCTCCAACTGGTATGCGCTTTCGTCGTAATCGGAATCCTCGAACGCCACGGAAAATGTCTTGAGAGAGGAGCCTGTGAAGTTTCTTATGAGCGCGGCCGTTACCGAGGAATCAAGCCCGCCGCTTAAATACGCGCCAACAGGCACATCGGCCCTGAGTTGAAGCCGCGTTGAATCTATAAGCAGGGACTTCAGTTCCTCGCAGGCGTCATCGAAGCTGATGCTGGCCTCTTCGCCGAAGCTCACATCCCAGTACCTGACCGTCTTTTCCTCGCCGCGCTTCACGGTCATGTAATGGCCCGGCAAAAGCTCGCGGACTCCCTTGAACGCGGTGCGCGGGGCAAGGGTGTGCCAAAAGGTGAATGTCTCATCAAGGGCAATAGGGTCAATCTCCCTTCTCAATCCAGCGGCAAACAGGGCCTTTACCTCGGATGCGAAGTAGAACCTCCCTGCCTCGGACGAGTAAAAGAGCGGCCTTATGCCGAGTCTGTCCCTCGCGAGAAATAACTTGTCTTTTTTACTGTCCCATATGGCGAAGGCGAACTGCCCGTTCAGCCGTTCGAGGCATCCCTCGCCCAAGTCCTCGTAGAGATGCACTATGACCTCGGTGTCCGAGCTGGTCTCGAACCTGTGCCCCTTTTCGAGAAGCTCCTCACGGAGCTCCAGATAGTTGAAGACCTCGCCGTTGAATGTAATCCAAACGGACTTGTCCTCGTTTGACATGGGCTGCCAGCCGCCTGAGAGGTCTATGATGGATAGCCGCGCGTGGCCGAACAACACGCGCCCGTCCCTGAACATGCCGAACCCGTCCGGGCCGCGGTGCTTCAAGGCCGAGAGCATCCTCTTGACCGTGTCAACCGGCGCCGTGGAGTCCTTATCAGCGCCGTATATGCCTGCTATGCCGCACATGGGTCTTAACCACCTTAATCCCCACGCTTACTACTGCGGGGGCAGGCCCCTTTACGAAAGGGGGAAGATAGGGAAATTGACGATTGACCTTGTTTTCCGGATTCCGGGCAGGCTACCGCCGTTTGACATATCCATGAGTTTCGGACATGCCACGGCAAACTGGTATCGGTTGGTAGCCGGCACTTCTTTTATCTATACAGAGCGTCATAACTTTGCATACCCGACCCACGCCGCTTGGCGTGGGTGCCCCGGCTCCTCGGCTCGTCGTTGCCGCCGTACGGTAAAAGTACGCCTCACTCCTCGCTCTCGTCGCGCCTTGGTCTCTCTTTGTTCTGACGCTCTGTATGCGTAACCATTTATGACGCTGTGTATAGCAATCGTAACCCCAGCGCCTCTTTACCTTTCTCCTCTGCCCTTTGGGGATTGCGATGGGTGAGGGAAATTAGTCAATTTTTTTCTTCATAAGCAATATGAAGTTAGATATAATCCTTAAAACCACGGAGGTGGATTATGAAGACCTTTGACTTTACAGTTGTCGTATGGAAAGAGCAGGATGGATATGTTTCAAAATGCCCTGAGTTAGGGGTTGCAAGCTGCGGTGATTCAATTTCTGATGCCACAGTAAATCTCAAGAAGCTATAGAACTGTATATGGAGAATGCTAAAGCCCTTGGCATACTCGAAGATATTGAAGAAAGCCTCACCAGTAAAGAAAAGTACACCTCTCACCTTGAGATACAGCATGCCTAAACTCCCTGTTGTCTCCTCAAAGCAGATTATCAGGGTATTGAAACAGGCCGGCTTTGAATATGCTCCCAAAAGGAGCAAAGGAAGTCATCTTGCGTTTGTTAAAGTTGATACCGGTAAAACCCGCCTCGTTATTGTTCCCGACAGAAATACTGTTCCCAAAGGAACCTTACTTGCTATATTAGAGCAGGCAGGAATGACCAAAGATGAGTTTATCAGACTGCTTAATGAATAAAGAAAACAAAGGGGGAAATGTCCTCCAGATGCGGGAACGATGATGGAAGA
>CAYIRV010000020.1:0-12573 GCA_964365865.1 uncultured Thermodesulfobacteriota bacterium
CGTGTAGATAGGAAGACCGCCCGGAAGCCCCCACTCCTCCCCTTTAAACCCTATAAGGCCGAGAAGTCCCCGCGCCCTGTCCATGCACTCCGCGTAGGAAAGCTCCGAATGGTAAAGGAGCGGGAGAAGGACATTCTCGATGACCTTCAAATTGCTGATGAGGACAGTATCCTTGAATATCATGCCCATGCGCGCCCTTATGCCGCGCGTCTCTCCCGCGTCCTGCAAAGAGGTGTCCGTGCCGAGCACCATGACCGTGCCCTTGTCCGGCTTGGCAAGCCCGGCCATGAGCCTCAGGATGAGGCTCTTCCCAGAGGCCATGGGCGCGGCGACCGCTAAATTGTCCCCGGCGTTTAAGGTCAGGCTTACATTTCCGAAAAGGGCCCTTCCGTCCTCGCCGTAGCAGCTGACATCTATAAATTCCACAAGCGCGGGCATCTTTGACAGCTCATACGAAAAAGGCGAATGTAATTACCGCGTCCGACACGAAGACGAGCCCGAGGCTCCTTATGACGGCCCGCGTGGTCTCCTGAGGTATCCTCGTTATGCTCTTTTCAACCGCCAGACCGTGGACGCAGCCGACCGCGCCTATTATAAGCCCGAACACCGCGCTCTTCAAGAGCGAAACCAATACCTCCGTAAAACTCATTGACTCGGCTATGCTCATGAGATAGACGGAAAAAGAGATGCTCCTGCCGAAGCCCGCAAGCAGGTAGCCGCCGAGGATGGACACGGCCTCGAAATAGAAAGTAAGGAAGAATACGCTTATGGCGGTCCCTATGACCCTCGGCATTATGAGGTAATGCATCGGGTCTATGCCCATTGCCTCGAGGGACGAGAGCTCCCTCGATATCTTCATTGTGCCAAGCTCCGATGCGATGGCCGTGCCGCTCCTTGCTATTACTATGACGGCCGAAAACAGCGGCCCTACCTCCCTTATGAGCACCCACACGAGCACATCGCCTATGAGCCTCTCTCCGCCTAACTTAGGGAGGACTCCAAGGAGCTGCGTAACGATGATGAACCCGAGTATGAGCGCTATCCACGATATTATGGGCACAGCCTCGAACCCGGTGAAATAGACCTGCTTCAGTAGCACCCTTAATGTAGCCTTCCTCCCGGTGCTCATGCGGAATAGAAGGGAGGAGACAGAGACCGTAATTACCCTGACTGTTTCTTTAAACGCCCTTACGCGGGAGATGACCGAATATCCGAGATAGGCTACTGTGCGGAAAAGCATAAACCCCTCTTGTCCCCAACGCGCCTTTTGCAGGTGTTCGCGGGGTTGCCCCGGAGCGCCTTCAATAAGCAATGCCCGGCTTATTCAGCCGGGCCCGCTTGCTCCTCTGCTTTTCAAACTCGCTAACGCGGCTTAAAAGTCGGCCCTCACCGCAAAATAAGGCCCTATGATGGACGCATCCGCGCTGTCGTCCCCGCTTTCGAGGTGGAGCTTGAAGTACCTGTATCCCGCTGACACGATGACGAACGGCGCGGGCTTGATGTTGACCCCAGCCTCTGCGTCAATGAGGTATGCCTTTTTCCCGATGCCAAGCCCGGTTATTTCCCCCCCGACGCTAAAGAGAAAGGGCAGACCGACCTGACCCGTAACGCCTATCGTGGGCACCGGCGCCTTGAAGCTCTTGTCGCTGGTTATGCCAGCGCCCGGGGCGTCGAGCTTTGAGAGCCAGTCAAAGTACTTAAGCTCGACTATTATGCCGAGCCGGTTATTCAGGAGGTCTATTATGTCGTACTCGTATCCGAGCCTGTGATAATCAATCGTTATATCCGTGTCAATCTTCGTTGAAGCGCCGTAGGTCTTGCCCGCGAACGAGAGCGTCTTGGTGACGGTCTGAGACCCGGTCCATGAGAGCGGGACGAATCCGTACCTGAGCTTGTGGCTCCCAAGCTCTAACGTTATTCTTCCCTCAAGAAAACCCTTCTTGTCGTCAAGCCCTAAGTCGCTGACAAAATCAATGTCGCTCCCGATGATGCTCGCGTCAGTAACCTTCACATTGGAATCGAGATTGCTGAGCCAGTACCTGCCCTCTACATCAACTATGGCTGATGCGTCTTTGGCAGCGAAAACAAAGGCCGTCAAAAGCACAACCACTGCTATAATCCTTCTCACCCTCACCCTGCACCTCCTGTCTGTCGTTATTGATGACTGCAAAATTCATGTTTACGATTATGCCCCTCGCCCTCCCCTTTCCCCACAGGGGAGAGGGGAGGGCGAGGGGGTCATTTGAAAGTATAAATTAGGACATTATAAATGCAGTCCTCATTAGCCGCTCTGCATACGCGGCGTAAAACGCGCTGTGTCCTGCTACTTAAGCACTATCACGACCTTGGCGCTCTCAAGATAATTGCCCGACTGGTTGGACGAGAATATGGCCGTGGCCTCATCAGGCCCGACCACTATGTCCGTGGCCTTTACAATGCCGCTCGCCTTGACCACGAGCGGATTTACCGCGCCCCTCTCTCCGAGGAGGGCCTTTGCCTTCCCGACATCGTTGGTGTACTCGGCCGCCCCCCTTTCAACAAGTATGTTCTGCGCGACCTTTGTAGGGTCATATATGGCCTCGCCGTTCTTGGAAAGCACCCTGTTTATCAAGGCCGGCCTGAACGGCTGTTCCCTTACATCGAGTATAAGGCCGTCGTAGCTCTGCGCCTGCTGAGGCGCCTGCGCCGGCGGCTGCACGAACGGGGCCGCCTGCATCGGGAGGAGCGGGATGACCTGCGGCACGAGCTGCCCCATAAGCCCGTTCGGTCCGCGAAGCGGGACAGAAAGGTATACAACCGCCATTTCGCTCATGGGGTCGTAGGCCTCGTTGACTATCTGCGCGCCCTTTATCATGCCTTGCACGGTAGCGCGAATGGTGTCGGACTGGACCGCGGCGTTCTGGACAGTGGTGTCGCCGCTCACAGCTACCCCGTCAATGACCTCCGCGATTTCCCTTAAGGCCACGACCTTCGCGGCCCTGAGCGCCATAATCCTTTTCTGCGCCGGGGTCATGCTCTTGTCCGCGGGGGCCGCGCCCTCGCCCTTGACGATTATCGAGCCTGATATAAACGCCTGTTTCTGGTCTGTCGTTACTTGCGGCGGCATGGCCGTCATCTGGGCGGCCGCTGCCACGGCAAAGAGCATTATGAACATCGGCATAAGCGCTATCTTTTTCATCCGCACCTCCTCGTGTCTTTATACAGAGCGTCATAACTTTGCATACCTGCGTTGCTCCTCGGCTCGTCATTGCGGCGCACGCTAATAGTGCGCCTCACTCCTCACCTTCGTCACGCCTTGGTCTGCTTTGTTCTGACGCTCTGTAACGCGCATCAACTTACGATGCTGTGTATTGCTGACAACACCGGATTCAACAAGCGTCAGTATATGTTAAGCCTCTGCCTAAGGACCCTTATAGCCAAAATGGCCTCTGCGCCGTCAACAGGAGCGTCCGGTCTGAACTCCCCTGAAAGCTCGGCCTCCATTATGTTCCTCGTGGTCATGTTCATTATGGCGTTATACCACGCGTATGTCGGAGGAACATCTGGAAACGGGCTCTTGTCATGGCCGAAATACGCCGTGGCGATTTTATCGTCCCCGGTCAGCTTTATAAGCACATCCTCGAGCACGAGCGCGAGTTCCTTCCTCGTTACCACATCGTCCGGCTTGAAGAGGTTGGCCTTTGTCGTCTGGTCGAATTGAGGCTCAAGCCCCCGGACATTCCACTTCATGAGCGTCAAGATGTCGTCCTTGAAGTGGTGGTTCAAGACATCCGCCGGAGTGAACTCCGCCTTCATCTTGTCCACGATCGAGGCCGCCGGGATTCTCCCGGCGAAGAGCTTGTCAACCTTCATCTCGTCAACGAGGAGCGCGGCCATGTCCCCCCTCTTTACCGAGTCCTTCATGGCGATTTCCTTGCCCACATCGCCGACCGTTATGCCGGAGAGCGCCCTGACTATCTTGTCGGTCTTTTTCCAGCCCTTGTCCGCTGCCTCGTGCCACTTGCCCTCTCGCTTTGCGTTAAGCACATCGCTGAACGAGTCCCGCGCCTTCTGGAACTCACGGGCATCGAGATACGCCATGCCCATGAAGTATATGGCGGCCTCTTTACCGTCGTAATAGAGGAGCTTTCTCTCGTCCACCTTGAGCTTCATGGCGTCGTCGAAGCTGTCCTTTACCTCCGCAAGCCAGCCCTTGGGCTTGAGTATGGTATTGACCCGCATCTCGGCTGCCGATAGGGCGAACTCGTCCTCCGGCGTCTCGGTCTTCTTCTTAGCGAGTTTCAACTGCTCATAAGCCCTGTCAGAGTCAACCTTGCCGTATCCGGCGTCCTTTCCGCCAACAGCCTTCATGGCGCTGACTATAGCAAGTCCGGCGTAGGCAGGGCCGTAATCGTCCTCGCAGTATATGGCCCTATCGAACCGGGACTTGGCCTCGTCGGTCTTGTTCTTCTGAAGCTCCTCCATGCCACGGAGGTAATGGTGCGCCGGGTTGTCCTCCGGAGAGGTGCACTTTGCCACAGGCTTAGCGCAGCCCGCAAGAACGACCGCAACGAGCAAGAGCATCGGCACAACGGCCGTGGTATATGTCCTTAATTTCATCGCGCCCTCCTATTTAACCGCCCTTATAACATCCCCGACTGTAAAACCCGCCCCTGACTTCACATTCGCCTCTGATATGCGGTCTCCCTGATGCGATGTGAGCATGAGCTCGCCGATTTTCTTCTCGCGTTTTCCTATGACCCTGCCGGTTTCCGGGTCAACGAGGTCCGCGCCTGCCCTGAACACCGAAAGCACTACGCCCGGCTCAAGCTTGCTCTTTGTGCCTGCCCGCACTATTAAAGTCTGGCCCTCGACCGCGAGCACCCTGCTCGTAAACGGCATGGCGTTGAGCTTATCAACCATCTTTGTCATGGCCTTTGTAAGCGCGTCCCTCAATGCCCCTTCACGGAGGCCGACATCATGGGTTGACCTTGAGCCGAGGCCTAAAACCCCTCCGGTCTTTTTCTTATACTCGCCCATGCCCGACTCGGCGAGGAGCGACTTTCCCGTAGAAACGTCAACGAGCGCATAGTCAACCTGCACCCTTGCGATTTGAGTCTTGCTCTGGGTAATGATTAAATCAGAGGCTTCCTCAAGCTCTGAGTAGGATGAGACAGAGCCGGAGATTCTAAAGTCAACTGACTCAAACCCCTCTGCCGTGCTCTTTTTGCCGGCCTTCACCGCCCCTGTCTGCTCGAGCGTAATGAGCCTTTCCTGCTCCTTCATCTCCTCTTCGTTCAAAATGATTGGCTCGAGCCCGGCTGCTTTCACTATGGTCCTCAATATGTCCGTGGCCGCCTCGCCCACGCCCAAGACCTTGCTCGGGGTCTTGTTCGCGAATGTGAGTATCGCCACATTGTACTGGGGACCTGTGTAGTTGAACCCGGCCTCTTCAAGCTTCTTGGACTGACCCGTGATGCTTACATCGTCCTTTACAGCGCCTGACATCGTAGGAGAGCATCCCGCGAAAAACATGGCCCCGGATGCAACGACCGCGAGCGCGCCCGCCTTGACTGCCCATGACTTTTTTGAATTCATACACCGTCCTCCTTTATTTGCTTGAACACCGCTTTTTGAATAGCCGCCTATTGAATCTGTTCTTTAAGTTTTTTCTGCTGGCCAAGGGTATTTGCGACCCTTTGAAGCGCTGAAGTTATCATATCATCAGGCTTATTGTAAAGCCTGTCGGCTTTTTCATACAAATCGAGGGCTTGTTCATATTCGCCGGATATTTCCGAACAAGCGCCAAGATTATATATGAGGGACACAGAACCCTCCGTGATAATTCTTGCTTCTCCCCATAATTCACATGCCCTGTCAAATCTGTTATTTTTTGCAAAGGCTAACCCGTCTTTAAATTTGTTTATTGCTTGTTTTGAGGTAATGCCATCCGTAGAGTCCATTATGCTGATGTTAAAGGTTACATAATGCGGCGCCACATCTTGCCTGAACCTGTTCAACGCAAACTGTTTTGCCTCCCCTAAGAGTTCATAACTTCCGTGAATGGGTGTGGAACTATCAGAACAGGCTAAAGAACTCTGTTTTTCTTCATAATTACCGGCGTAAACTATCCTCCCGGTTTCAACCTCTATTAATTTTGGAGCAAAGGCGAACACCACGGTTCTTTTTGTGCACGGGACCGTATAGTGACTCCAGCTTATACACTCTCCTTTATATGCCGATCCTTTTTCAGTATATCTTACGATATGCTGGACGCAATCCTTCCGTACATCAGTATAGTTGCTGTCATTGGCATGTGATGCCGTTATTACACCCGTGTATACACCTTTAGCCCCGAGCATTCCGCCTATCTTGGCAACGGTTGAAGGGTCGGCAAATCCACTCTGTGCAAGCGTTGTTTCTTCATCCAACACTTTCGTAATTTTTGCCCTGTCAACTATAGTAAAATACTGCTTGTCTCCGATATTGACGGCAGCTAATTCGGCCTCCACTTCAGCGGCAAAATTCTCCCCGCCGTCGCCTTCAAAAGGGAGCACAGCCACTACTTTTAACAGAGACGCTTCGTGAGATTTGGCGGGTATAAGAGCTGTCGTTTGTATGACGGCCGGGGCGCAGCCAAAGATACCCCCTGCGCCTGAAACAAAACCAAGTAATAAAAAGAGCTTTGCCGTCTTTACAAAAAACAGGTTTTGCGACCACATTAAGCGCCTCTTTTTTAAATGCTTTTACTTTGTCGTTGCGAGGAGCCTTATCTGCGCGGCAATCTCGCTTTTCAGATTGCTTCGGCTGCGCCTCGCAATGACACTTCACTTATTACATTTGTACTATTTAGCCTCCATCATAAGCTCCATGAAGTTGGCGGCCTTTGTGTAGTCCTTGGGCAACTGGAAAAGCGTTGGCGAAGGGCTTTTGAGCACGATGTTCTTAAATTCGGTTACAGACTTCACATCCTTGTCCTCGAACTCTGTCCTCACCACAAAGCCGTCCAAGTCCTTTGCCTCCCAGATATACCCGGTGTGCGCCTGATTGTCCTCAGGGTCAATAACCGTCACCTTGTATTTTACCGATGGGTGTCCGGCAACGGTCTCTTCCCCTGCCTTCACCTTTTCTATCTTAGGCTCTTTGCCTTTCACGCCCTCTTTTTCCGTGTTCGTTATGTATTTCTTCGCGCCGTGGTAGAGCATATGGTTGAGAGCTTCCTTGCCTATGGATATGACCCCGAATTTGGAAAATACCGTTGGCGCATCCCCTGCCATTTCCTTCATGGCCGATGTCGCGTCGAATTCGCTCCTCATATCCTCGCCGCGTCTCGCGAACGAGCCACTGACCACAAACTCCCGCTTTTCGCCCTTGTCATAAACCGTTGTCACAAAGTCCGCGGAAAAGTCCCTCTTGCCGACATCCATATACCCGTAATACCCGAAGGACGGCATGACCGGCTCAGGCATCTTCATCCCGACCGCAGGCGCTGATGCAACCATGACAGACGCGCCCGCAGGGCCGCCAGGGCCTGACGGGAAGTCCGAGAATATCATATCGAGCATGGTCCCGCTCTCTTGCTTAAGGTGCACCTTCAATGCCTTGGCAACAAGCTTTTCGCCCAGGGACATCATGCCTGCCTTCAATACATCCGACTCCTGCTGGCTCGCCATCTTATACCAGCTGTCGAGGTTCCGTATCTCTCCTATGCCCTGTATTGACTTGAAAGGCTCTATGCCTTCCCGCACATCCTGAACATCCTTTAGCGCGCCAACGGCGCTTCCGATGAGGCCGCCGCTCTTAAGCTCTGATTTAACGCCCTGACCCTTTGCCCACACGGTTTTGCCGGTCTTTGTGTCAACGAGCCTGACACCTCCCCTCACCTTCTTGACATTGTATAGCCCTGTCGTTATCTGATCGAAGTTAAGGAGATACCCGTAGAGCACGCCGTCAACCCCAAGCGTCTCTCCGAGTTTTTGCGGCGTGGTCATCTCAAGTTGGGCCCCTAATGTTACGCCCATCTTGTCTCTTAACACCTGATCAAGCTCGCTTAATGGCACACTCTTGTAGTTCCACCTCGCAAGCTTCTTTTCAGTCATCTCTCTCACCATCTGCGGGCCGTCAACATCGTTTGTCGCGTTATAGAACGGAAGCACGGCCACGGAATACATGGGGTTCGACGGGTTGGGCGGTATGCCCGGCAGGGCGCATGCGCTGAGTAAAAAAATCGCTCCGAGAAGCAGAAATAAGAAGTTCTTTTTGACCATCGCGTTCATACAGAAAAACCTCCTCTCCAAAATCGGTTTATGCCAAAATGTCCGTCTATTCGCTGACAGCGTCTATCGTATTGCCGGTCGTGTTCCTGACCTTGAGCGTTATCCCCTGCAGCCTCGTAAGGTCGTCGGCTATGTTGGATGCCGGGACCTTTGTCTCAAGCTCGAACACGGCCTCGCCACCCTCGAACCGCCTCTGGTAAACCGCGGCCACGCCCCTGATCTCCTTCTTGAGCATGTTCTTGAGGTCAGCGACCTTTTTATAATCCGTGATGCCGCTGATTCTGAGTATTACATTATTGCCCGCGCTCCACTTGGCGAGTATCTGCTCTATGAGTTTGTCCCCCGCCTCCTGAGCCGCCTTTGCTATTGAGTCGCTCCCGCCGGTAACATCGGACACATGCCTCACAACGCCGTGGCCCTTTGCCGAGCCGAGTACGCCGCCTGTGTCAATCCTTATGGCCTGAACGGTAACATCCGCTATGTAGGAGCCTACCGAGCTTCCGGGAGTCCTTGGGCCTTCTTTGGCAATAGCCTTGCCCTTGACCACAACCTCGGCGTTCAGCTTTTTCCCTATCTGCCTTGCGCCCGCGTCCGTCAGGTCAGCCACCTTGAAGGCGTTGGATATGTCAATGGTTTCCGTTGAGCCTGAGATGTCAACCACATTGAAGCCCTTGCCGAGGAACTGCTCCTTCATGGCTATCTCGGCAGAGGACATGTCAACGGTCTCGCCCATATACTCGCTCCTGCCCCACCACCAGAACACATAATACTTATGGCCTATGTTCTGCTCCGCTATCATGAAAAGCACCCTCGGCTTTTCGGCCTTGGCGTGAAGGAGCCCTATGGCGTCCAAGTCGCTCTTGAGATTCCCCACGGCGACCGTCGCGCGCACGCTCACCTGATACATGTTCCCTGTCTGAGACTCGCCTGTAACCGTATAGTTCTTTATGTAGCCCTGAGTCTTGGTGTAAACGCTGTCCTTCAATACCTGATAGTTCTCGACCAGAGTTTCCGCGGCCACCATTGTGCCCACGGCCTGCTCCACCGCCTTTGCGAGGCCGTCGTTTATGGCGTTGTCCCTCGCTATGGCGGTATTTCCTCCGCTAACCGTGGCAAAGCCGGTCGCGTCAACGGTTGTGGTATCGTTAGGGGTCTCTGCTCTGGATGATAAAGGATGAAAAAAAATAAGAGCGGCAAACGCAAAAAAAGCCGCAAGGCACAAGGTTACCCCCTTTACTAAAGGGGGGTTAGGGGGGATTAATGACATGCCGCGGCTTAAAAGTTCCGGCCTCCTGCCCGACATCTCGCCATAGCGCATACGATTACCTCCATAATTAGATATTATTGAATAAAAACAAGATATTGCAAGTTAAAAGCCGTGATGCGTTAAAATACGCATCTCGCTCACGCATCACGGTCTTTAGGGCTTGCTAATGTATAGCACAGAAAATATGAAGACGCAACCGGCTAAGAGTAAAAAGATAAAACGGAGTTTTTTTAGAGTGCTAGCGCGGTATTAAAAAATGCGGGAATTTCCCCAAGGCCGGGGTTACACCTGTGGACTCGATGCCGTGGCCGTCAAGCCGGTCTCGTATCGCATGACGCCTGTTTCGTCGGTATAAAACCACCTTGCCGTCGTATCCCCGTCAACAGGCTCGGCGGTTACGCGCCAGAAAGGCACGCCGCCGCTATTTCCGACAGTTAGAGTAAGCGTGTAGTCATGGACTATACGCGTTGAGGCGCCATTGCCGAGAGGGAGGGTGCCGGTAGCCTCAAGTTCCTCAAAGTCGTTCGAGAAAGCGTTTCCCGTGTTTGTTATAATATACGAGTCCTCAGCCTTTTTAAGAAGATTCAGGTAGGTCAACACCGCTGTCTCGCGGGACTTTTTTACAAGGTTGGTGTACATCGGAAGCGCTATTGCCGTAAGGATTGTGATTATGGCCAGGACAATGAGCATCTCGACCAAGGTAAATCCCCTGCTGTCCCTGCATCTCTGCCCGGTCTTAGCTCCTGCTAATGAAACCACCGTCAAATCAACAAGTTCGCTGATAGACCTCATATTGTTCTTTCTGTGCCGAGTTCTCTGAACATGTCTTCGATGAGCCTCTTTGCGCCCTCTATGTCTGAAGGGCTTCCTGAAAGGGAGTCTTTCGCCTTGCCGAGCCTTTCAACAATTGAAGACCTCATCAGCGCCTCAGAGGCAATGCCACTTTCGAGCGTGCCTGAGAGCCTGTTAAGGAGCGTCTCAATGTCCTTAAGCTCGTCCTTAGTCCTTATGGTAACGCGCTGGCTGTAGTCGCCCCGTATCATGGCCTCGAGCATCTTTTCAAACCTGTAAGCCGGGCCTGCCACCCTGTGGGCAGTGAAGGCCGCATGCACCCCTGTCAGGAATGAGACGGCAAACAGACCAATCCAGAGCCTCTTATGCAAATAAAGCACCACCTGCGCGAGCCTCTCCTGCTCCACAAAGCTTGTGGCCGAGTACATCTCGAGATACAGCGGATAGAAGATGAAGAATCCGAGCACTATTGAATAAACCGCAAGGTAGATGAATATTTGCAAAGAAAGCCTGAGCTGCAAGCCCGGCTTTACGAGGTATGTCCTTCTTCTGAAACGAGGCTTTTCATTGCCCATACAGATAACCCCCCTTAATCCCCCCTTAATTAAGGGGGGAGGATATGGATGTGTTCATCAGCCCTGCGTCCCCTGCCTGCGGCAGGCAGTCCCCTTTATAAAGGGGGAGATTTGGATGGGAGCATTAACCGGCTTTTTTTAGCTGGGCCTATTGCCCATAAAATCTGCTTTAACCCTCTTAACCGCATCAGGGTCAATAAAGAGCTTCAGGGCCGTAAGACCGAGGCACTTTACCCCTTCCATGAGGGCTTTGTGGCCGTCGTCCGTTATTGTCGCGTCAGCGAACTCCCGCGTGTGTATGTGTATGCCCTTTCTTACCGGCACATTCGGATGAATGGCTGGAACGGCCTGCGAGACATTGCCTATGTCCGATGAGCCCACATTCTTGTCAGGGGGGTCGCTATCCTCGGCGATGCCGAGCTCTTCGAGCGCCTCCCTGTAGAGACCGGCGAGCGCATGGTTGAGCTTCATAGGCGCGTTGGTTTCTCCGGGCTGAGAGACCGTAAGCGAGGCGCCGGTTGCCGCAGCCGCGCCCTCGGCGCATTTTATAACCTTATCCTTGAGCAAATCAAGCTCTTTTATCTCAGGCGCCCTGACATAGAACATTGCCTCGGCCCTGTCAGGTATTATGTTAGGCGCCTTGCCGCCGTCGGTTATTATGCCGTGCACCCTTGCATCGCACTTAAGCTGCTGCCGGAGCGCGTTTATGGAGTTGAATGTCTGTATGACCGCGTCAAGGGCGTTTATGCCCTCCTCCGGATAGGCTGATGCGTGGCTCGCCCTGCCCGTGAAGGTGAACACGAGCCTCTTAAGCCCGAGGAAATGCTTCATGACCGCCCTCTTTGAGGAGGGATGCACCATCATCGCAGCGTCAACCCGGTCAAACACGCCGGCCGTGAGCATGTCTATCTTGCCCCTGCCGAGTTCCTCCGCAGGGGTGCCGAGTACGAGAAGCGTCCCGCCGGAGTCTTCGAGGAGATTGCCTATGGCCTTTTTAAGCGCCAAGGCCGCTCCAACAGAGGCCGTGCCAACGATATTATGGCCGCAGCCGTGGCCTATGCCCGGAAGCGCGTCCATCTCGGCAAGGAGGGCTATGACAGGGCCGCCCTTGCCAAATGCCGCCCTGAAGGCGGTCGGCAAGCCAGCTATGCCGTTCTCTACCCTGAAGCCAGAGGACTCAAGGCATGACTGAAGAGCGGCCGAGGTCGTCTTCTCCTCAAGCCCTGTCTCCGGATGCCTGTAGAAAGAATCACTGAGCAGGGAGAGGGGGGCCTCCAAGGATGATGCGGCCTCGATGAGGGCCTTTTTAAGGGCGTCCTTTCTTGCCGCAAGGGTGTCCGACATTGCGCCCCTTACTTGTGAAGCCCGCACTCGGTCTTCTGGAAACCCGCCCACCTGCCGGCGCGCGGGTCTTGGCCCGGCATTACCTGCTTGGTGCATGGCTCGCAGCCTATTGACGGGTAGTTCCTGTCATGGAGCGTATTATACGGCACATGGTTGGCCCGTATGTAGTTCCATACGTCCTCCGAGGTCCACCTGACGATGGGGTTTATCTTGACGAGCTTGAACTTCTCGTCCCATCCCACGACAGGGGAATTGGCGCGCGCAGGGGACTGATCCCTACGAATGCCCGTTACCCACGCCTTAAGACCCGACAGGGACTCTGTAAGCGGGACAATCTTGC
>CAYIRV010000021.1:0-1353 GCA_964365865.1 uncultured Thermodesulfobacteriota bacterium
TTCGGAAGGCGAAAGGCTGGATACCTGGAAAGAGGTTCTGAGCGGCAAGGCCGATATAGCCGTGGGGCCGCGTTCAGCGCTCTTTTCGCCGCTTAAAGGGCTTGGGCTCATAATAGTTGACGAGGAGCACGAGGCCTCGTACAAGCAGGAAGACGGGGTGAGGTATAACGGAAGGGACGCGGCCCTGATGCTTGGCAAGATTTTAGGTATAACAGTGGTGCTCGGTTCAGCAACGCCTTCTGTTGAGACATTTTACAACGCGAAGAAAGGCAAGGTTACGCTTCTAACCCTTAAAAAGAGGGTAATGGACAGGCCGCTTCCGGAGGTGCGGCTCGTTGATGTGAGGGGCAGAAAGGACAGGCTCATATCCGATGAACTTAAGTCCGGCCTGGTTGAGGAATTTTCAAAGGGCAATCAGGCGCTCGTTCTCCTCAACAGGCGCGGCTTTTCAAGCACCATGGTATGCTCTGACTGCGGCCATTCTTTCACCTGTCTTAACTGCTCGGTTACCCTTACGCTTCATAAGAGGCCGCCTGCGTTCAAGTGCCACTACTGCGACTTCACGATTCCGGCGCCTGAGTCCTGCCCGTCGTGTAAAGGGATAAACCTCATTGACCCTGGCGCAGGCACTCAGAGGGTCGAGGATGAGCTAAAGAGGCTTTTGCCTGACATGCGGGTTTTGAGGATGGACAGGGACTCTACATCGAGAAAAGGCTCTGTCCACGAAATCATAGATTCGTTCGAGGCAAGACAGGCCGACGCGCTCGTGGGAACGCAGATGGCGTCCAAGGGCCATCATTTTCCGGGCATAACCCTCGTTGGCATTGTCTCAGGGGACACATCCCTTAATATTCCTGACTTCAGGAGCGCGGAGCGGACATTCCAGCTCATTACCCAGTCCGCTGGCAGGGCGGGCAGGGGCGAGGACCCGGGCAGGGTCATCATACAGACCTTAAACCCCGGTCATTACGCGTTTAAGAGGGCGCTCACGCACGACTACGATGGTTTTTTCGAGGACGAGATTGCGCTTAGAAGGGAAGTCCTGTATCCGCCGTTTGCGAGGCTCTGCTGTCTGAGACTCGAAGGCACGAGCGAAGAGACGGCGCTCAGGGCCGGGGACATGCTCGGAAAGCTCGCGAGGGCCATGCTTAAGGCCGAAGGCAACGTTGTAACGGCGCTCGGTCCAGCGCCAGCGTTCATTCCAAAGGTCAGGGGCCGCTTCAGACATCAGATGCTCTTAAAGGCAAAGGACATCAGGGCGCTTCACGCAATTACAGCCCGGCTCAAGACGTCTTTTGACGCAAGACGCGCTGCCGTTACTCTCATTGTTGACATGGACCCGCTGACGGTTGT
>CAYIRV010000021.1:1453-12459 GCA_964365865.1 uncultured Thermodesulfobacteriota bacterium
GGGTTTATGTGAAACCACTGCATGAACCACCTGGGCTCATACGCGCCTATGGGCGCGAGAAGCACATCAATAGGGCCGAATTTTTTGCCGATTTCCTTAAACCCCTCGTAGTAGCCGGTGTCCCCGAGCCAGCAGAGTTTTCTTCCGTTCTTTTCGAGCAGAAAGCCTGTCCAAAGCATCTTGTTGGTGTCGAAGAAAGACCTCTTTGACCAGTGCTGGACAGGAAGCGCAACGACCCTTACCCCGCCTAAGTTTGCCTCATCCCACCAGTCGAGACCCAGATGCCGGGAGATTTCCAATGACTTGAAATATCCCTCAAAACCGCGGCCGCTTACAAATACAGGGTCGAACCTCTCTTTGAGGAACCTGACGCTCTTTGTGTTCAGGTGGTCGTAGTGGCCGTGGGATATGAGGACATAGTCAATATGCGGGAGCCTCATGGGGTCAATCGGAAGGGGCGTCTTTCTTTTTATAAAGAAGTTCACATCCCAGAACACCGGGTCTGTTATGAAGACCTTTTTGTTGAGACTGATGATTACCGTCGAGTGTCCGAGCCAGACTATGTAGTCCTTGCCTGTTCTCTCAAGTTTTTCAAAGTCAGGCATGACAAGCTCGAACCTGACTGGTTCTTTCTTTTCCTCTTTGTAAGGGTTTTTTGAAAACAGGAGCCACTTGAGCACATGGAGGAACCTGCCTGTGAGTTTTTCATGCCACGGGTTGAAGAAACGCCCGTCTTTTCCACGGTTTTCGCCTTTCATTGAAATCCCTTGAATAAGGCCACGGTATGTGGTTAATTTAGGCACCGTTTGGTCAACAGCGCTCGCTTCGCTCGCGGCCTGAACAAATAATAGGCAGGCGCCCAAAAGGATGCTTAAATTTTAATCCATGTCTTCTTGACTTAGCTATAAAAATCAATGAAATCAATGTATAAGGTTCAGGCATAGAAGTTGCTATTATAACATTTCCAGATAGTCTGTGTGCATGTTTTGTCCGTGATGGACGGACAGGAGGAACCGGTTATGAAGAAGATAGAGGCAATCATCAAACCATTCAAGCTCGACGAGGTAAAGGAGGCCCTTAACGAAATCGGCATAAAAGGCATAACGGTTTCCGAGGTCAAGGGTTTCGGAAGGCAGAAGGGTCATACCGAGCTTTACAGAGGCACGGAGTATGTGGTTGACTTCCTTCCCAAAATCAAGCTCGAGATAGTGGTAAAGGGCGACATGGTGGCAAAGGTCGTTGACACCATCGTAAACACGGCGCGCACAGGCAGAATCGGCGACGGCAAGGTCTTTGTCCTCTCGGTTGACGAGGTCGTGAGGATACGGACAAACGAGAGGGGGGAAGAGGCGATTTAGGCTGCCTCTAAAAATCGCTCTTTTTCCCGATCTCCGCGTTAGGGCGGAAATAAAAATGCTCACATATTAAAATATATGCTGCGCTTTTTATTTCCACCCTGCCAAGACCCTGAAAAAATAGCTGATTTTTAGAGGCAGCCTGTGTGTGCATACCCGCTTTGACGCTTCGGCGCGCAGAGGTTATTGAATAACTTAAGGATTCGTAAAATATGCCCATTACGAAAAGAAGGAGGATGAGAAGAAAATGACACCAAAGGAAGCGCTTAAGTTTGCTAAGGAAAAAAACGCAAGGATGGTTAACTTAAAATTTCTTGACTTCATCGGTATATGGCAGCATTTTTCCATACCCGTAGCCGAACTTAGCGAGGATGTCTTTGAAGACGGGCTCGGGTTCGACGGCTCGAGCATAAGGGGCTGGCAGCCGATACACGCGAGCGACATGCTCGTGGTGCCGGACTCCTCGACGGCGGTCATTGACCCGTTTCCCGAAACCACGACATTAAGCCTCATATGCAACATAGTTGACCCGATAACGAGAGAGCCGTATTCGAGGGACCCGAGGAACATCGCCCAGAAGGCCGAGGCCCACCTCAAGTCAACCGGCATAGGCGACACCGCCTACTTCGGCCCTGAGCCGGAATTTTTCATCTTCGACGACATAAGATACAATCAGGCGTCCAACCACGGTTATTATTACATAGATTCCGTCGAAGGCGCATGGAACACAGGCAGGGAGGAGAGCCCGAACCTCGGTTATAAGCCGAGGCACAAGGAAGGGTATTTCCCTGTCCCTCCAACGGACACGCAGGAGGACATAAGGACCGAGATGTGTCTCATCATGGAGTCGGTCGGCATCCAGATAGAGAGGCAGCACCACGAGGTCGCCACAGCCGGGCAGGCCGAGATTGACATGCGCTTTGACAGCCTCGTCAGGATGGGCGACAAGCTCATGTGGTTCAAATACATAGTCAAGAATGTGGCGAAGCGGTGGAGGAAGACGGCCACATTCATGCCCAAGCCCATTTTCGGCGACAACGGGAGCGGTATGCACACCCACCAGTCAATATGGAAAGGCGGAAAGCCGCTTTTTGCCGGAAACGGCTACGGCGGCATGAGCGAGCTTGCCCTGTATTATATCGGAGGGATATTAAAGCACGCCAAGGCCCTCAACGCGTTTTGCAACCCCGGCACCAACTCCTACAGGAGGCTTGTTCCGGGTTTCGAGGCGCCCATAAACCTCGCGTATTCGAGCAGGAACAGGTCCGCGTCCGTAAGGATACCCATGTATTCCCCTTCGCCAAAGGCCAAGAGGATAGAGGTGCGCTTCCCTGACCCGTCGTGCAACGGGTACCTCGCGTTCGCGGCCATGCTCATGGCAGGGCTTGACGGCATACAGAACAAGATTGACCCTGGCGAGCCTCTGGACAAGGACATATACGGGCTGACGCCAGAGGAGCTTAAGAATGTGCCATGCGCGGCAGGCTCGCTCGAAGAGGCGCTCGGCGCTCTTAAGGACGACCACGAGTTCCTGCTTAAGAGCGATGTCTTCACTCAGGATGTCATTGACACATGGATAGAGTATAAGAAGGACAAGGAGGCCGACCCGGTGCGCATAAGGCCCGTGCCTTATGAGTTCTACCTTTACTACGACTGCTGAACCCCCATGCGTGTCCTTAAACCATATTTAAAAAGCCTCCCTTCCCTGTTGTCTTAACGGAAGGGAGGTTTTTTTGTCTTGACAATGGACGCGATTGTAATTAAATAGAGGGAGCCTAAAGTAAATACGGTCTCGCCGTGTTTTAGGGGTTTGCATCACCAAAAACATTAACTCAAAGGCGGCCATAGCGCTTACAGCATGAGGACCGTTCCGGCGAAAAACCTGCATTCGTTTAGCCCTTCATTATATACAATTCGGGCTGTAATGCCCTTCCGGAAGGTTGAGCCATGTCAGCCTCTTTTTTTGCATCGGCCTTTGCAACGGTGTCCTTTTAAATCGCTGAAAGGATGTTTATGAGGGGAATAAGGGGTTTCCTGTTATTGGTCCCCCTGCTTCTCTTAACCGCGTCATGCGGGAGCAATGGGGGGGACAACAGCGTGCTCGCGGGAGCAGGCGCAGGCGGCGGAACGGTTGCAGGGGTTGCCGCGTCAGGCTCAGAGCTTATAGGCTACGCCTTTCTCAAGGATTCCGCGGGCGCAGCGCTTGGGCCTCAGGTAATAGGCCCTGACGGCGAGTTCTCATTCGATGTGTCAGGGCTGATACCTCCATTTTACCTCAGGGCTGACGGCAATGCCGGCGGAAGGGCGGTCAAGTTCTATTCCTTTGCCGCGGGGCCCGGCACAACGCACATCAATCCGCTTACGAACATAGCCCTTGCTTCCGCCGCCGGCGCAAACAACCCGGGCGCCATATATGCCGACCCTTCGTTTTACATCATCACACAGGCCTCGCTCGATATTGCAACAGACAACCTGCGCAGCATGCTCATGCCCCTTCTCGTTTTTTACGACGGCAACATAAACCCTTTTACAGGCGCCTATACCGCGAACCACAGTGGCCTCGACGGGCTTTTAGATGTTGTCAGCGTTGACCTTAATACAACAGCCGGAACCGTAACAATCGCCAACCGCGCCACAGGCGCGGTTATCGGTTCGGCGTTGGTAACCAACCTCGCCAACCCGACAAACACCATTTTTACAGGAGAGGTGCCGTCTCCCGCGCTCTTGGGCGACATCCTTGAGATAAAGGTAATGCTCAAATCGTTTTCATCTGCCTTGAACAAGGGGGTGAATCTAACCGCATCGGATATTGAGCCGTTCTACGCCGCCTCCTACGGCATCAACGACGGCGCTGACAGAACTCTAACGATAAATAAAGAGGTCTCAACCCCTGTGACTGAAAGTAAGACAATCACTTCAATCGTCGGTCTTAATATCTCGCCTGCGGGCGGCGGCTACAGGGTAACCGGCGCGTTCCTGTTCTCAGACGGCTCCCTGTATTTCCCTGACGAGGGCTATATAGTCACGAAAGAGGGTGTGGATTGGAAGTTGAAGGGCAACGGCTTTAAGTCAGAGCCGGATATAGTTTCAGCGTCATACAGATGGAAAAATATTGATTTGTCCACGCAGACGGAAAGCGGGCTGCGCCTGAGGATAAAACACTATGGCGGATACGGCGTTAAGACCGCCGTAATAACCGGGCCGGGCCTGCCCGTAGGCGGCATAACGCTCACTGATGTCTGCGGGCCTGCGGTATTGTGTATAGAGGCAACGGCACGGAACAATACAGGGCCAACCGACGCCGATACATTTTATCTTCTGAGCGGTTCGGCGATTGACGCGATGCCTGACAACGCCGAATACACGGTCAACATCTATGACGCAGCGCCGAGCCTTATCGAGACAAGGACAATAAGGCTTCAGAAAGCGCCGTTCAAGAGGTCGGAGCTTTCACTGGAAGGATATTTTCCCAAGCGCTGGGATGCGGCCACTCATGACATTGCTGAGGCGAATATCGGCGGCGCCCCGTTCGCATTTTCCTACATGCTTCCAGCCGCATACAGGGTTGCATGGTTCGGCGCAGGGCTGAACTTCTGGGACGGGACCGGCAATAGCGCATCTTACAGGAAGAATAACCTGTCGTTTACAGCCGGCACAGCCGACATAATCAGCGCCGCACCCGCATGGACTCCGACTGGCGCGGCGCTTCGCCTGCACGCCAAAGGGATATTTAGAAGGGAGACGGTGCTGGTCTGGATGTTTCAGTAAGAGAAAGAGACTATTCCGGTTCGTTGCGGGTACGGAGTATCCGTTTTATTATATTCGTAGTTGACCTTCCCTTTGCGAGCCTTATCCGAGCCACCCTCCCGCCGTTTTTCTTAACTATGTCCGCGCCTACTATGTTTTTTTCAGCCCAATCAGCGCCTTTTACGAGCACATCAGGTCTGAGCGCGGCTATGAGCTTTACGGGGGTAGGCTCGCTGAAGAGCACGACATAGTCAACGGAAGACAGGGCCTCGAGCACCTCGGCCCGTTCCCGCTGCGGGACTATGGGCCGTTCTTGGCCTTTGATTTTCCTTACGGATGAGTCGCTGTTCAAGCCCACCACCAATATATCGCCGCATGCCTTCGCCTTTCTTAAATACCGCACATGCCCGGCGTGTATGATGTCAAAGCAGCCGTTTGTGAAGACGATTTTTCCCCCGGCCCTCTGAAGGCGGTTGAGTCTCGTTTTGAGTTTTTTCAGAGACAAGTGTTTTTCCATCAAGTCCCCGCTAAACCGCGGCCCTCGCGAGAGTGGCGGCAAATACCTCAGCCCCGGCTTTTTTAAGGGCCTTTGAGCACTCGCAAAGCGTTGCCCCTGTGGTGTAGACATCGTCAACGAGCAGCACGCGCCTGCCTTTAAAGACAGCGGAATTTTTGATTGCAAAGGCGCCTCTGACATTATTCTTCCTTTCCTTTGCCCTGAGGTTTACCTGCGGCTCTGTTTCCATGACTCGCACGAGGTTAAAGCAGTCGAGAGGCGTTCCGAGGAGCTTAGATATGCGGCGCGCTATCAGAAGGGACTGGTTAAAGCCTCTGTCCTTAAGCCTTTTCGGATGAAGTGGCACAGGCGCTATGAGGTCGAATCTTCCGGGAAGACGCGCTGTGATTGCCCTTGCGAGCAGGTCCCCGAGGCCTTTGGCGAGGATGGTGGTTCCGCTGTATTTTAGCCCGTGCACCGCGTCGAGGAGGATGGAGTCGTATCTGTACGCGCTCCAAGCAACGCTGAACGGAGGCTCGCTCCTGATGCAGGATGAGCAGCGATGCGCCGGGGCCTCCTTTGAAGGGAACGGCATGCCGCACGATACGCACGCAGGGCCTGTTATCCGCTTCTTTTCGAATTCAGCCTCGCACCTCTGGCAGAAGGCGGTCTTCGCTGCGCCTCTTTCGCAGAGGGCGCACACAGGCGGGATAAGTATGTTTATGAGTTCGTTGAGCATAGGGGCGTTTGTTTAATGCTTTAGGGTTTAATTAACACAAAGAAGGGATGTTTTCAATAAGCATAGCGTAATCTTTCAGTGGGCCGATGGTATGAGCACGCGGACTGTCGTTCCCTTTCCGGGCACAGACTCTGCGGAGATGCTTCCGCCGTGTTCTTTTATGATGCCACTGCTTATGGTGAGCCCAAGCCCGGTGCCTTTTCCCGGCTCTTTTGTCGTGAAGAACGGGTCAAAGATTTTGGATGCGACCTCTTCGTTCATGCCGCGGCCTGTGTCAGCCACGCATAGCTCGACAAAACAGGCCCCGTGCTTTTCAACAAGCGCCGTTGTTATCGTAAGTATCCCGCCGCATGGCGCCATGGCGTCGCGCGCGTTAGAAGCCAGGTTGATTACCACCTGTTCGAGCCTGCCCTCGGAGCCTGAAACAGGCGGGACAAGGCCGAGGCTCTTGACGACATTCACGGATTCGTCGGCAAGCGCCTTTCCTATGAGCAGGAAGGCGTTGGTAACAACGCGGTTTATGTCAACCTCTTTCCTTTTCCCCTCGTCCATGCGTGTGAAAATGCGAAGGTGCGTGACCAATGCCTCCATCCGCTTTACGGCATCGAGGATAAGAGTGAGCTTTTCATTATCCGCGCCCTCTTCGATTTTTGAGCGCAAAAGGCTCTGCGTAAGCCCCTTAATCACAGTAAGGGGCTGGTTGAGCTCGTGCGCCATGCTTGCGGAAAGCTCACCGAGCGCTGAGAGCTTGGCGGACTGAAGCAACTGCCCGTGGGTTTCCTTAAGCTCAGTGTAAGCGCTCTTCAACTCCCGCTCGCTCGCGTCCAGTTCCTTGAGCATCTGAAGCACGCCGGTCCTGAATTCCTCAAGATAATTTATCCGCCTCTCAAGCTCCTCTTTTTCGGACTTGAGCCGCCGGACTGCATCTTCAGGCTGTCCTTTCCGTTCCTTGACATGCGGAAACCTCACTATGTTGTTCTCCCTTTCCATGCCTTAAGCCCCTTTTTAATCACAAAAATTCCCTGTAGCTTGCTGCAGGGTTTCCTTTTAAACCCTCCCCCTTAATGGGGGCTGGGCTCCCGTTGCGTCTTTATAATTGCAACGGGAAGCGGGGGGGGGGGGTGAATTCTCGTTTCACCCTCCCCTTTGTCCCCTCCCATCAAGGGAGGGGGAATTTTGATACCCCGCAGCTTGCTGCGGGGTGCTTCATTGCGCGGTCTCCTTTTTCCCTTCGCCGGATTCCCGTAATCTCATGAACATCTCCCTGATTTCCTGCATCTTAAGTTCCCGCCTGACCGCTATGAGCGCAAACTCCTCAATGTCCCTGATGGTTTTTTTAAGCCTTTCAGACGCCTCGGCAGACTCTTTCCTGACACTTTCAAGCTCGTCCCTTGTTTTTTTAAGCTCCCCGTCGTTACGGCTGAAAACCAGACATGAGGGTTTATCTCCGGCATGCATGGCCGGAAGCGCGGAGAGCTCCGCGAGGTTTATGCCGCCTTTGAGCATAAGGGCGGGGCCAGCGCTCCTTACGGCCTTTTTTACGAACGCATCATCGAGCATCTGTCTCATGGCTTCTTTCCCCTCGTCAGGCGCGAGGTCGAAAAGGCAGAGTCCGTCAAGCTCATCCAAGGCGCGGCCTGTAAGCAGGGCGGCCTCGTTGTTGGAGTAAATGATTTTTCCGGTTTCGTCAACCTCGAACGCGGCTATGGGCAGGGATTCGATGAGCGAACGGCGCGCATTATCAAACTCGGTCAGGCGGCGCTCAAGGGTTTTTATCCAGTTGGACAACGAGCCGTTGTTGTCGTAATGGCCGGCGCTGCCCGCCATTACGGCCTTTAGCGGCGCGGCGATTGTTTTCCAATAGAGCATGGCAATGATTATTGCGAGCAGGAAGGAAAGCGCGGCCAGCAATATTTGGGCGTTGTGCGCAAGAGTCGTAACCGAGGCAACGAGCGAGAATGCCGCGACAAAGGGGAGTATGAAGACGGTTGTTTTCAGGATGCGCATGCCTGTCCATCAGAGGGCCGGACATAATGCCGGCGCTGTAAACAGCCTGTTAGACGATTGTTCTGTGTGCGCCGCTGAGGAGGTTCCGAGATGAGTTTCTGTTGCAGTTCCGTGAAATATAGCATCTTTTCGTTTTAAAGGAAAGGGGAATCTCAGCCAAAGGCTCCGCAGGCGCTCTTATGTGAAGACATAAAGGCTTTTAAAAAAGCCTTTTCTATGCTAAAACACAATCGTATAATCGCATTCAGGAAAGGGACAAAGACCTTGTTCAACAGGCTAAAGCTTGGGCTATCGGGCCTCAAGACCCGGCTTACGAGGACCCACAACGCCATAATGGGGAGCGTTGAGGCCGCGTTCGCTGGCACATCGAGGGAGGAGCTTCTTGAGCTGCTTGAGGAATCCCTCATTGCCGCGGATGTCGGGGTAACGGCCTCTGCCGAGATAGTTGACAGCCTCCGCGGCGCTGTGGCGAGCAGGGACATCGAAAGGCTGAAGACCGGGCTTAAGGATTCCATATATTCGGTGCTGAGCAGTGTGGAAAGGCCGCTTGAGGTAAACAAGCGGCCTTTTGTCATTATGGTCGTAGGGGTCAACGGCGCGGGAAAGACGACCACCATCGGAAAGCTCGCGGCAAGATACGCGTCATCAGGGAAAAGCGTCATCATCGGGGCAGGGGACACATTCAGGGCCGCGGCCATCGAGCAGCTTGAGTTGTGGGCCCAGAGGGCAGGATGCCCTGTCATCAGGCACGCTCAGGGCGGGGACCCCGGGGCGGTCGCCTTTGACACGGTAAAGGCCGCGAAGGCGAGGGGAACGGACATTGTGATACTTGATACAGCCGGAAGGCTCCATACCAAGGTAAACTTGATGGAGGAACTTAAGAAGGTGCAGAGGGTGGTCTCAAAAGAGGTCCCGGACGGGCCGCACGAAAACCTTTTGGTCCTCGACGCCTCTACAGGTCAGAACGCGCTCAATCAGGCGCGCATATTCAACGAGGCCATAGGCGTTACTGGCATAGCCCTTACAAAGCTCGACGGCACGGCAAAGGGCGGCATAATCGTCGCCATAGCGCGGGAACTCAAGATTCCCATACGCTACATAGGGGTAGGCGAGGGGATTGACGACTTGAAGGACTTCAGCGCGCGGGAGTTTGTAGAGGCGTTGATATAAGGAGGCCGAAATGCCTGACGATAAGGTAAATATATTCTACGAGCTTTTCGAGAGGAGAAGGAGCGTAAGGGAGTTTAGCCCAGCGCCTGTTGAACCTGACAAGCTCTCAAGGCTGCTTACCGCCCTTAACAGGGCCCAGTCAGCGGCCAACCGCCAGCCGTGGCATTTTATCGTAATAGAGAAAAAAGGGCCGCACGCCATAGACGCGATATTCATGAAGGAGGGCTTCAAGGCCGCGCCTTTAATCATAGCGGCCTGCGCCGAGCCAGCAAAGGCGTGGGTGAGGAAGGCCGACAATGTGAACTACGCCTGGGTTGATGTTACGATAGCCGTAACAGAGATGATAACAGCCGCCACAGCCGAGGGGCTGGGCACTTGCTGGATTGCGGCCATTGACCCGTTGAAGGTAAGGGAAATCTTAGGCATACCCGGACACATGGAAGTCGTGGGGCTTATAGCAATAGGCTATCCCAAGGAAGGGCTTAAGAGGGAAGATAAGCAGAGAAAACCCCTTAAGGAGATAATCCATTATGGCAGATGGCAAGGCTGACAAGAAAGACTATGTGCTCCTCAGGGAGAACAGGAGAAAGAATTTAAGGAAAGAGCTGCTCGTGCTCAAGGTCAAGGGAGAGGGCGGCAAGGGGACATTCTTCGGATACGCCAAGACCATAAGCAGGGAGGGCATGTTCATATCATCCGTGAACCCCCGGCCGATGGGCGAAGAATTCGAGATAAGCTTCAAACTCCCCGAAGGCGGCCTTTCCGTCAGGTGCAACTGCGTCGTCATCTGGAGGCAGGAATTCAACCTCAAACCCAAGCGCGAGCCGGGCATGGGCATAAGGTTCATTGATTTGCCTTTTGATGTAAGCGAGAAGATTGACGAGTGGATAAAGACCGATGCGGGGAAGGGGAGAAAGGGGCTGTGAGAGAATTAAGTATGGTGTCCCCGGAATTACCGTGTCCCCGGAATTACCCCAAGGCTTCTCTACACCAAATACAACCCTCTTTTTTGTCTTGACAACGGGGATAGGTTTATATTGCAGCAAAACCTTAGAATATCAAATCTGTGCGGGGAGGAATATTTATGGCATCTTTAAGACAGCAGACAGGGATGCAAGGCGTCTATCTGTGTGCGGCGGAGCTCTCACAAAGAGGCTTCATAGTTTTGTACTGCTCCCCGTTTGTCAAGCTGCATTTAACTGTGTAGCGCGGCCTGTCTTGTATTCCGCCTCGAACCGCTCCGGCGTCTTGTAGCCGAGCGTCGAATGCAGATAGTTCGTATTGTAGTCCTCCACCCACGCCCCGAACGCCGATTTAAGTTCCTCCGCGCTCCTCCACTCGCGCAGCCACAGGCATTCTTCCTTGATCGTCCGCATGAGCCGTTCCGTGTCGGCGTTGCCCTTCGGATTATTGTAGCTCGTGAACGCCTGATTGATTCCAAGCCCGCCGCACGCCTTCATAAAGGCGACGCTCGTGGGCTGACACCCGTTAT
>CAYIRV010000022.1:0-12382 GCA_964365865.1 uncultured Thermodesulfobacteriota bacterium
GGTTGTAGTATAAGGCGGGCGAACCTTGGGGCCATGGACTTCAAGGCCTCGACAGGGTCCTTCTTTTTTATCTCTATTGTCCTCAGGTACAGGGCGGCCGAGAACTGAAGCACGAAGAACGCGGCGAGGAAGAAGACAAAGTTGTAGTCCTCCTTGGTGATAAGGGGCCTTTTTATGGATTTGTCAATCGTTGCAGCCACAGCCACAGGAGCGCGGACCGCTGCCTCGAATTCCCTGTATCCGAATGAGAGGTCGCATTGGCCGAGCGATAGCCGCATCTCTTTGACTTGAGGCAGTCTTAAGATATAGCCCTTGCCCTTTTTCTTAAGAAGGCCGAGATCTACAATGCCTTCAATGGGCACGCTGTCTTTTCCGGCAATGATTACGCCTGAAAGCCCTTGCGGGATATTGAGGGTATAGCGCTCCCTAAGGCCGGACTTTTTAAGAACAAGGCCCGGGCTGATTGTTGACAAGTCTATTTCAGCGCCTTTTACAACGGAAAGGAGCCTTCCTATGGCCCCGCGCTCAGGGCCGGTTAGGACATCCTCGCGGCTCCCTGGCTTTTTGACCGCTACGGCGAATAGTTTCTTTTTCTCACTCATTTGTTATGACAGCGAGGGAAATCCCGCTGTAGCCGGCCTGGCCGCTGGTGAACATGATTTTTTTCAGGAGGGCGAAGGGAAGGCTCTTGTCCCCTTGTATAATGACCTCGCCTGTGAATTTGAAAGAGGGGTTATTTTGCGCGAGGAACTTGACCCGCTCGGTATTCTTGCTGAGCGCGTCATAAAGCGGCTTTATGAGCAGGTCGCCCCCTTTCAGGGCGCTTTCAACATCCGTCACGCTTGCCCCTTCGGCTATTATTGCATCTGTCGTTACCTGTATGAGGTAGCGCGGCTTTAGTTTGACTGTGGATATGGAAATCGGCATTTTAAGCCCTTGGGTGTGCGTGAAAACCTCGCCCTCGGCGCTGTAGCTCATAAGCAGGAAGAAGAGTATGCTCACGAGCATATCCATCATGGAGGTGAGGCTGAGCGTCGGCGGTTCTTCCTGCTTTGCTCTTCTTTTTTTTGACGGCGCCTGCGGCATATCGCTTATCCGGTCTCTCCGAGGGACACCATGGGGAATAAGGTGCGCCTCTTGGTCTTGCCGTCCTCTTTGACCGTTGTCTCCCTCGTTGCGTCCATTACCTTTACTATGAATTCATAAGAGGCGTCCGGGCTGAAGAGCAGGATGGCGTCCTCGCTCCCCCGGAACCTTTCCTTCACCTTGATAAGCTCATCTGTAAGACCCTTGAAGTCATACTCCCCTGCCTGCTTCGGGATAAACGCCTTTCCGATGCCGCCCACATCAAAGCCCGAACCAGTCACCTTTATGACCAGCACGCCTGTGGGCGAGTCCGCGCTCGCCTGCCCCTTTGCTCCCTCCTGCGGCAGGGATATGTCTATAACCGCCGTCTTCACGAACACCGCGCTCAAGAGAACGAACGGTATGACGATTATAAAGACATTTAAGAGGGGAGTGAGGTTTACATCAGTTATAAGCTGATGCCTTTTCTTGCTCGGTCTATGCGCCATCTTTACTTAGGGTTCTGGATGTTTGCCGGGTTTTGGACGGTTGCCGCGCCTTGGACAGCCGTTGGTCTTTCTTCCATCTTTTTCTCTTCATGATGCGCCGGAGCCGGCATAGGCTGCGCCTTCCTGTCGCTTATAAGGTTTACGAGCTTTACGGAGTATTCGTCAATCTCGTCAATTATCGTATGGGCCTTTGACTGCAAGACCGTATACATGGCGAGGAGCGGCACGGCAACGATAAGACCGAAGGCCGTTGTATAGAGCGCAATGGCTATGCCCCTTGAGAGGATTCCGGCCTTCTCCGAAGGGTCGGCGCTCGATACCGCGGCGAACGCCTGTATAAGGCCCTGTATGGTCCCGAGAAGCCCGAGAAGCGTGGCGATGTTCGCGAGGGTCGCAAGGTATGTGATTCTCTTGTCAATGGTCGGCATGACCTCGAGGACTATCTCGTCCATGGCGCCCTGCACATCCCTGTTGCGCTTTGCCGCCGTGGAAAGGCCGTGCCGTAAGACCTTTAAAAGGGGCAGGCGCGAGTCCGCGCATAGCTCCATCGCCTTGTCGTACTGCCCATCGAGCGCGAACCTGTGGATTTTAGCCCACAGCGCCTTTCCGTCAATATTGTTTTTAAGGAGGAGGAATATCCCCCGCTCCACCATTATCGCGAGCCCTAAGACCGAGACGAACAGTATAAAATACATGAATATGCCGCCGTCCCGGAAAAACGCAGCCAAAGACTCAATCATAAAACATTACCCCCTTGAATTTTCTAAAACCCGCCTTCCTTAAGCACACTCTCCGGATACACGGGTTTAAGTATGTCTGAAACAAAGCTTTTTCTCAGGAACTCCTCTTTCCAGAGCCGCGCCCTCGGCAGAATGAATATCACGCGCGGCTTTTCCACCGTGCCTTCGATTTTTATCACCCGCTCTATGACCTCCTGCTGTTCACCCCCCCGCGTCGCCGGCGTGTTGAGCGCGGCGAAAAGGGTCAGGGCCGTGAACGCAAAAACCAAAAGCCTTTTCATTGCGCCAATTCCTTTTTAGCGGCCAGCCGCGCCTCCACGACATCGGCCCATGCCTTGACCTCGTCCCCTGAAGGAGGCCCCATGCTCAGATACGCCATGTACTTATTGAGGGCGCTTTGGAAGTCCTCCATGTAGAGCTCGTATATAATGCCCATGTTCCTGTATGGCAGGGGGTCGGCCGGGTTAAGTTCCGAGACCAACTTGTAGGCGTCGAGCGCCTCCTCATACCGGCCGAGCTTTATGAGGCTCTGGGCCTTGGCGAAGAGCGTCGGCAGGTGTTTCGGGTCCAGCTCAATGGCCTTGTTAAAGCGCTCCAGCGCCTTTAAATTATACCCTGTTTTATAAAGAAATACACCCATATTGTAGTTTATGGCCGCGTCCCCGGGCCCTGCTTCCATATCGTCCTCCAACATGCGGAAGTATTTCAAGGCATCCTCTTTCTGGCCTGTCTTGAGTGAAATGTTGGCGAGATTTATGAGGGCTGTCCTGGATTTTTCGTGCTTTAGCGCGTTTTTGAAGGCGTCGAGCGCGTTGGGGAGCTTGCCCCTTTCGAGGTAAAGCCTGCCGAGGGCGTTGTATATCTTGTCCGCCGGGCCTTTGTGCTTCAGGGCCGTCAAAAACTCCTTTTCAGCCTTCTCGTATCTTTTAAGCCTCAGGCATATGACGCCGGAGTTGTAGTGGATGTCCCACCGCCTCGGCTCTAATACCATGAGGGTGTCGAGTATCTTGACGGCGTTGTCCGGATTTTTGTCCATCCTGCCGATGGCCGTCATGTAAAGCGTTGCCTTAGCGGCCTTCGCATCCTTGAGGTCCAGCCGTATTTTGAACTCCTTTGACGCCTTTTCGAGGAGCGCGAGGGCCGCGGTCTCGTCAGGCTGAGCCGCTTGAGGCTCGACCGGCTGAGCCGTCCTCCTCTCTTTAACGGCGCAGCCGGATAAGGCGATGAACAGAAATATGACAGGCAGGAGCAATGAGTGTCTCATTCTTCCGCCCCCGCGCCTTCAAACGGCGAAACAGGTTCAGGCATCCACTGCAGGGGCTCGATTTCCACCTCAACGAACTTTCTCTTGTATATGGCCGGCTTAAGGGCCGAAAGCCGCTCAAGGCATTTGCCGGCCCATTCGCCCTCAGAGGCCGTCTTTACCCCTGCGCGGAAGCAGTTGCCGTAAGCCTGAGCCGCCTTATCGTCGTACATAAAGGCCCTTTCCTCGAGAAGGAAGTTGTATTCCTCAAGCTCCTCTTTGTCAAGGTCATCGGGCCTTTCAGATTGAAGTATCGAGTCCCTGAAGTTTTCGAGCGCAAGCCCGACCGGGAAGAAAATCTCAGGGAGGAGCTCCGGGAGCTTATAGCCGATGAGCGCGGAATATTCCTTCAGGAGCGTATCGAGCATATCTGATTTTTTCCTCATGGTCTCCTCAAACGGCTGTGTGAGCTTCATGCTCAGGTACCCGTCGAGGTTTTCCTTAAGGACAAGGAGCTTGGCCTTTGCCGCGTACGGCCCCTTTTCATCGCCTTTAAGCTCAATGAGCCTCGCGAGGGTGGAGAGTCCGTCCTTCTGCCTTCCGGACCTTATCTGGGCGCTTCCGAGCCTGTAGAGCGCCTCGGTCAGGTTCGCCTCAGCCATGCCCGGATGTTTCATGTACCTGTTAAGCGCCCCTTCTTCCCTCGCGTGTTCGCCGGCTTTTTCGTACAGGAGCGCCGCGGCGAAGAGCACCGCGGCCGAGTCCGGGGGGTTCTGGATAATGGGCGAGGCCGTCTCATAAATAGTCGCGGCTCTGACGGGTTCGACCGGCTCAAGAGTCCGGGCCATCTCTATGAGGAAGGCCGGAGCGGCCTTTGACGAGGTGTAGGTCCTTACAAGCCGCTTTACGACCGAGTCAAAGCCGTCCATGTTCCCGGCCTTGAGAAGGAGCCTTCCGGCCTGAGTGAGCGCCACCTCCGCCACCTCGGACGCCGGGTTTGTGCCAAATGCCTCGTCGAACTTGGCGGCCGCGCTTTCGAGGCGGCCTGCCTTGGCCTCCTCTTGGGCGGCCCTGAAGCGGACATTCAGGAGTTTTTCCCGCGTATCGCTATCGTCCGCCTTGCTTAAGAGCTTCTCGTAGACATCCTCCGCGGCCTTGAGGTTGCCTTCCGCTATATAAAATTCAGCCGTCTTTTTGTGGGCTGCGGCGCCTTCCTTGCCGTGAAGAAGCTCCGAGAGGGCGTCCCGCGCTAACGCATACGAGCCAACGGAGCCGTACATGTCCGCAACCTTAAGGCGCGCCTTGTCGAGGTCCCCGCTCGCCGAAAGGTCCCTGCCGAAGGCCTCGATGAGACCGCCTGCCGTTTTCACCGCGCCCTCGCGCTCTGTTGTTCTGTCCGCCGCCGTCTTGTAAAAGAAAAGCTCGTGACAGAGGATTGCCGAATAGGCGGCCTTGCCCCGCTCCTGTTTTTCGGTGTAAAGCTGGGCGGCCTTCTCATACTCGACGGCCGCGTCCCTGAACTCGCCTGCGTCAAAGAGCGCCTCTGCGGCGAGGGTGCTTATCTCCCTGAACTCCTTTGCGTCCGGGTACGAGGCGAGGAAAAGCCTGTAACCCTCCACCGCCTGCATGAGGTCGTCCCTCCGGCTCATCTGCTTGCCGGACAGATGGTATTTCTTGAATACATACAGCATGGTTTCCGAAAGGAGGGTGTCGAGCTCGGCTGAGCCGCCGGCAAAGTTTATAGCGTACCAGTCAGTCGTGGGATTGAACTGCTTCGCGAGCCTGAGCTTTGTTAAAAGCTCCATGCGCTCGTTGCCGAGCGCGTCGTAGATGTCCGCGGTCTGCTTGAGTATGAGCGGCATATCAGCGGCGTCCGGGAAAAGCTCGATGTAGGAGTTGAAGACCGTGAGCGCCTCGGCAAACCGCGTCTCCTCCGCGTAAATGGAGGCGAGCTTTTTAAGCACCATGGGCGTATAGTCCCTGACGCCCTTTGCCTTAAGGTGCCGCATGGCGAGGTCGGGCGTGGAAAACCTCGACAGGCTCATCACTATGCCGGTTAACCCTTCATCCATAAGGGCGTCGGCCTTTCTCGCGCCCTCCCAGTTGAGGTCGACTATCTCGGTGAATGTGTCGGCGGCCATCTTAAAGTCGTTCGACTTGTAGTATACCCACCCGAGTTTGTATATCGCCTTCTCGTAATAGATCGAGGTCGGAGTTTCCATGATTTTCTTGTAGAGCGCGAGCGCCTCGTTGGTCTGTCCGCTCTCGAAGTAATACTCGGCGAGCCTGAATCTTACCTCGAGCGCGTAGCGCGTGTTGGGGTGGCCGCTCAAAAGCCCTTCAAACACCTGGGCGGCCTCTTCCCTTTCATTGTTTTCGTACAGGGCGTATCCGAGGGCGTAATAGAGGGAGTCAACATTCTTGTCGTAGTTGAACCTGTTTAAGAGCTCCCGGAAGTGCCGTATGAACTTGGAATAGTCCTGGGCCGGCGCCTGCGGCTCTGAGATGAGCCGTCCTTCGGTGTAGAGGGCGAGGTCCGTTTCGTACATCTCCAGCAGCTTCTTGAACACCATCTCCTTGGCGTCGAGATAGCTCTCAGCCGAGCGGAGCGTTGCGGGGACAGAGACCTCGTCGTAGTTTATGGAGTCCATGTATTTTTCCCACTCATTCGCCTTGGCCATGTAGATGTCGTATTCCGGCGGCAAGGGCGTGGGCCTCTGGACCTTCGAAGGGGCGCAGGAGAAAAGCGCCAAGGCGCCTGCCGACAGGAGGACCAGCAATGGAATCACTCTATGGATTTTGCGGGCTGAACCGATAAAACGCATATTGCGAGGCTACTTTTTTTTGACGGCCTTTTCCGCAAGGAGGGCCTTTTGGGCCTCCTCCCTGCCGGCAACGACGAGATGTTTAAAGTCCTCGATTTCGTATTTATACTTTGCGAAATGCTCCATTATGGCGGTGTCGAGCTGGTCCTCGGCCTTTTTAATGCCTGCCTCGGAGTCTGCTATGCTCTTTTTAAGCCCGGAGTCGAGCCTGTCAGGGTCCTTGAGGAGTTTCTGTATGCCCTTTATCCTTTTCTGCATGCGCGCCTTGGAGCCCTTGAATGACCGCTCGAACGCGATTTCCTCGCCCCTGCTGATGCTTCCTATATCCCTGCCGATGGTCTGAAGCATCCTGGCGACAGGCTCGAATTCCTCCTGTGGTATCTGCACCTTGTAGCCCGGGGTCATGAGCTGCATTATGGGGCAGACGAGGGCCGAGTTTGTGCACTGCAGGTCCTCCCCGCCTTCGTATATGAGGAGCTTTACCACCCTGCGTTCATCATCGTTCATGCGCCTTTTAAGTATATCCTCCCACCTGTCGGAGACCGCCTGTTCTATGCCCGCGAGGAACGACAGGTTTATGTTCCCGACAGAAGGCCCGGCCTGCTCGTTCTTGACCGAGACCCTGTGGGCCTCTTGAGCCCCGCTCTTAATCCTGTATAGCGTTGTTTCGAGCCTTGTCGACGACCTTTCGAGCCCGGCCTTGGTGTTGTTGAAATATGCCAGCATTTCGCCGAATTCGGCCTGCATGGCCATGAGGCCGTCCCTTATTGACTCGAGCGCCTTATACTCCTTGACGAGCGGCTGCACGGCTAAAGACGCCTCGAGCGCGCGGATACGCTCGGTATCCACGGCGCCGTAGTCCGCGTCCGGTTTTTCAAGAAGCAGGCTCAAATATTTTTCCCTCAAGGGCCTCTCGGTCATATACGCATAAAGGTTTTTCTCGGTGAGCGCAACCAACCGGGTAACCTCGTTGAAGTGGAGGGCGGCTAACTCGAACTTTGCGCTTTTTATATAAAGATAGCCCGTTACTATCGCGGCCTCCCTTGACTGATTGGTCAGGAGGGGGCCGGCGCCGGCCTCCTTGAAGAGCGGCAGCGCGTTTTCAATGGAGTCCATATAGACGAGCGACCACGCCGAGTTCATGAGCCCCTCGCCGTAATATTTACTCCTCACAGGTATCTGCATGAACTCCGCAAGGGCCTCCTGATGGCGCCCCATCTCGAAAAGCACCTGGCCGTGCAGCAGGCGCACCCTGTTCTTGGTCTCGTCCTTTAGGGTGTCGAGCTCGAGGAGCGACCTTAAGTCCGCCGCGGCCTCCTTAAGGTCGTGTTTCATTACCTTTATTTGCGCCAATACTATGTTGGCGAACGGGAAAAGCGGGTGCTCCGGCTGTATGCCCTGCAGGGCCTGCTTGGCCTCGCCGGCCTTATTGAGCGCTAAGTAGCCGAGTCCCCTGAAATACAGCGTTACATTCGAGTCCCCCAACTCCTTGCCGATGGCGAGGGCGGTTTCAAAGTCGCCTGACCCGTAGTAGCTGTCCATGAGTCTTAATAGCGACGGCTCAAGGTCAGTGTCCTTCGGGTCGGCAAGGGCCGGGTATGCCCTTCTGCGGAAGAGCCGGTCGTCCGTAATCCTCTGCAAGAGGATGGTGCTGTCCTTATCTACAAGAAGCGGGTCGGAAAGGGATTCGTCAATCAGCTCCGCGGACGGGACATAGTCGTCCATAAGGAGCCTGAACAGCGCGAGCTGGTAGCGGTAGTCCTCAAAGGCAAGCGAGGCCTTCTCCGGCGCCTCTTGGGCCGCGGGATTTTCCTCGGCCATCAGCGCGGCCGGAATGAAAAGCGTCAATATCAAGAGGAGCGAGGTCAGGATACAAGCCATAACCTTATTTTGATGCAAATTCAAGCACAGAGGGCTGGAGCCGCGCCCCGGCCTCATGTTTTTCGAGAGCAAACTCGACATGGTATTCCTTTGAGGGCCTTATGGATATCTTTATGAAAGACTCGCCTTTCTTCGGCTGGCCGGCCTCGCCCTTCCAGTAGTAAATGGCCTTCAGCGTGTGCCCGCCTTCGCCGGCCTCCTCTGAGTAAAGGAGATGGCGGCCGCCGGCATTGAGGGCCTCCCCCTCAAGCTGCGAATAGATGTGGCTTTTTATGAAACGCTCGTTGTCAATAAGCTCCACGGAAAGGAGTTTCAGAGCAGGGTCGCGCTTGACGACCGTGATGCTTAACTTTGTTGATGGGTAGTTCTTGATTTCCTTTTCGAGCTTGTCGAGTTCTTCCTTGAAGCCGGAATAGTCCCTTTCCAGCCGCATGATAAGCTCGCGTATGGATCGGTCCCTGAAATCCTCTGCCTTTGCCCGGGCCGCGGAAAATACGACAAGGGCCGCTGCCAAGGCGAAGAGGATGGATTTTCCGGTAAAACGGTTTTTAAATAAAGGCATCTCTGCTTAAGCCCCTGATGATATAGACGAATATTCCCTAAATTAATTTAAAAAGAGGTAATCCCCGAAACAGAGAGGCTTTTCCACGGAAAAACGGGGATTATCCGGAAGAAAAATTTTATCAAAAAAGAGGGCGCAAGTCATCAAGTAAATAAAAAACAAGAAGGAGGGAAAAAATGAAGATTACCGCAAGCAGGCTCCTCCGCGGCTTTATAGCCGCCAACATCGCGGTCATCGGCATTGTGGTTGCAGCCGCGGCAGCGCTCGCCTGAAGCCGCAATAACGGCGCGCCAAGGCGTTTTTTAACGCCGGTTATTGTATAGTTGTTGACAACATTACCAGTTCTGTATTAAACTCGACAGCTATATAGTCACGGCGGCTATATTATGATATTGCCATGGCGGCAGTGGAGACATTGGAAAAAGCGCATCAGAAGATACTTATTGCCGAGGACAACTCAAAGACTCGGCTGTTCCTGAAGGCCCAGCTTGAGCTCATGGGCTACACGGTTGTCGGCGTTGCCGCGGACGGCGCGAGCGCCGTTGAGATGGCCGAAAAGCTCAATCCCGGCCTCGTGCTCCTCGACCTGAAGATGCCCGGCATGGACGGCATAGAGGCAGCCAAGGCCATAACCTCCCGCAGCCCCATCCCCATCATACTCCTTACAGGATATTCAACGGAAGAGCTTACGGTAAAGGCCATCGAGGCAGGCGTGTTCGCCTACCTGATGAAGCCGGTTACCAAAAAACAGCTCGAGCCCGCGATAAGGCTGGCCCTTGCCCGATATGAGGAGTTCAAAAGCCTCAAAAAAGAGGTGGATGACCTGAGAGAGGCCATAGACACCAGAAAGCTCGTGGAAAGGGCAAAGGGCATCCTTATGAAACGCAGCAACCTGAGCGAGGAAGACGCCTTCAGGATGCTCCAGTCCCACTCCCAGAAAGAAAACAAGAAAATGCGCGAAATCGCCGAATCCATCATCTCCGCGAGCAAACTCATCTGAGCCGCCCTTGACTTGGGCGTGAAAGCCTGATAGTGTTGTATATATCGCTAGGGGAGTCCGCGAGGGCTGAGAGTTCCTTTTAAGGGAAGACCCTTAGTACCTGATTCTGGGTAATACCAGCGTAGGGAAGCGGCTTTAGGCAGCCTTCATTTTATACGAGTTTTTAAAGCCGCTGTTCATTAAACAGGCGGCTTTTTTTATTTTGAGGTCTTTCATGGAAATCAGGGAAGGGCATATCCAAGGACTTATTGAAGCTTCCGCGCCTTCTACCGGCGCGGTCTTTTCAATACTTGAAAAGGCCGGCAGCGGAAAAGGCCTTTCGCTTGAAGAGGCTGCGGCGCTGCTTAATGTTACGGACCCGGCCTTGCTCGGTGAAATATATGAAAAGGCAGGCTCAATAAAGGAGCGCGTATTCGGGAAAAGGATTGTGCTTTTCGCGCCGTTATATCTCTCGAATTACTGCTCGAACGGATGCGTATACTGCGGGTTCAGAAGCTCGAACAAGGACGCGGTTAGAAAGGCGCTTGACGAGCAGGGCGTTGTCGCGGAGGCAAGGGCGCTTGAAGACATGGGGTTTAAAAGGCTGCTCCTCGTAACAGGCGAAGACCCTCAAAGGGGGCTTGATTATATAATCGCCTCGATAAGGGCGATATACCGGAGCACGGGCATAAGGATAGTCCATGTGAACTGCCCTCCAATGGATATTGACGGCTTGAGGGAGCTTAAAAAGGCCGGCGCCGGGGTTTACCAGTCGTTTCAGGAGACCTACCACAGGAAGAGCTACGAAGAGGCGCATCCATACGGCGCTAAAAAGGACTACCAGCACAGGCTCGACTGCATGGACAGGGCGTTCGAGGCGGGGTTCGAGGATGTGGGCATAGGCCCGCTATTCGGCCTCTATGATTTCAGGTTCGACGCGCTCGCAACCATAGCGCATTCAAAACACCTCTATAAAAGATACGGCGCCCACGCGCATACGATTTCCATACCGAGGCTCAGGCCCGCCTCCGGTTGGCTCTTGAACAAAGTCCCGTATCCTGTCTCGGATGAGGAGATTAAAAAGACGGTCGCGGTTTTCAGGCTCAGTGTGCCCGCGGCGGGCGTTGTGGTATCAACGAGGGAGGAGGCGGGCCTGAGAAATACCCTCATGCACGCAGGCGCCTCCCAGATGAGCGCGGCATCGAGCACAAGTCCGGGCAATTACAGCGAAAGAGACTCCTCGGTCGAGCAGTTCGAGACGAGCGACAAAAGAAGTCTTGCCGATGTCATTCAGTCAATAGTCGAAGAGGGTTTTCTGCCGAGCCTCTGCACATCATGCTACCGCACCGGAAGGGTCGGCAGAGAGTTCACTGAAAAGACGGCCGCAGGGGATATGAGCAAATTCTGTCAGGCAAACGCCATACTTACGCTCAGGGAATACATATACGGCTCCTGCAAAAATGGCGCAAAGGACATGCTCGAAAAGGCGGTTCTGGCCGCGCTCGCGGAGGTTAAAGACCAGTCAATGAAAAAGGCCATCGAGGAAAAGCTCAAAAAACTCGAACAGGGTCAAAGGGACATATATTTTTAAAAGACTTGAGGCAGCATTGAATGAAGATTACAGTCAACGGAAAAGAGCTAAGTGTAAACTCGGATACAACGCTCAATGCCCTTCTTGAGGAGCTTAAGATAGAAGAACAGGGCATGGCAGTCGAGCTTAACATGGAAGTTGTGCCGAAAAGCCGCTACAAAGACACATTGATTAAAAACAACGATACGCTCGAAATAATAAGAATGACCGGCGGCGGGTGAGGTGGCGTTATGGGGGATGTGTTGAAGATAGGCAGGTATGAGTTCAGGTCAAGGCTCATGGTCGGGACAGGGAAGTATCCTTCCGACGAGGTGATGAAGAAGGCGCTTGAGGAATCAGGGGCGGAAGTCGTTACCGTTGCGGTCCGGAGGGTGAACCTCGGCAAGACAGGGGATTCGCTTTTAAACCATATTGATACGAAGAAATACACGCTTCTTCCCAATACCGCGGGCTGCTATACCGCTGACGAGGCTGTAAGAACGGCGCGGCTTGCGAGGGAGGCGTTTTCAACAGACCTTGTAAAGCTCGAGGTCATAGGGGACCAAAAGACACTTTTCCCTGATAACGAAGCGCTTCTTGATGCCGCGAGGATACTGGTGAAAGAGGGCTTTACGGTCCTTCCATATACAAACGACGACCCGATAATGGCAAGGAAGCTTGCGGACGCGGGCTGCGCCGCAATAATGCCGCTCGCCGCGCCCATAGGGAGCGGCCTCGGCATAAGAAACCCGCACAACATCATTATCATATTGGAAACAGTCAAGGTGCCTGTGATTGTTGACGCAGGGGTAGGGACCGCGTCCGACGCCTCTGTTGCAATGGAGCTGGGCTGCGACGGGGTGCTCATGAACACCGGCATCGCAGGAGCAAAAGACCCTGTAAAGATGGCAAGGGCCATGAGGCTCGCGGTCGAGGCTGGGCGCCTCGCATTCGAGGCAGGCAGAATCCCCAGAAAACTCTATGCGTCGGCGTCAAGCCCTGTGGAAG
>CAYIRV010000023.1:0-11986 GCA_964365865.1 uncultured Thermodesulfobacteriota bacterium
TCTGAAATAACGCCGATGCGCGATTATATTAGCGGATAGCCCTTGCTGAACGGCTCGTTCCGAAGCCCTCTTATTGATTCCGATGCCGTCAAGCAGGCATTTATGGAGAGAAATTCTTCAGGCAGGAGATACGCGCCCGTTGGCCCGAGTTTGGAAAGGGAGGGCCTTATGTCAGTTACTCCAGCAAGCGAAAGCCTGCCGTGCTCCTTTATTATACGGACAAGCTCAGCGTATTCCCCGTAGGCCGCGCCCGCGCCGCCCATATCCTTAAGCGGCCTTATGGACTCGGCTAATTCACGGCCCGGCAGGGTTACGCAAAAAGAAGCAAGCTCTTTTAATACCTGATGATACTCGAGGATTTCTAAGGTTATTGCATCCACAACACTACTGCACGGCGGCTTTCAATGGCCCCCTTCCTTTTCCCCTCCCCACTTGTGGGGGCTGGGCTCCCATTGCGTCTTTACAATTGCAATGGGAAGCGGGGGGTGGGGGCTATGTTCTTTTGGTTCTTTTGAATCCTGAGGTTGCGAGAACTTCGACATCAGGCAAAAGCACTTTGTCGAAGAGGAGGTTTACGCCGAGCGTATCGCTCGATATGTGCCCTGCGATGACGACATTAATATGATGTTTCTCCGCCTCTTTCCTGTGGTCTTCGCTTATGTGCATTCCTACGATTGTCCCAATGCCTGCGATGGAGAGTTTTTCAAAGGCCTTTTGGCTGCCGCCTGTGCCTCCGGTCATGTCAACGAAGACCTTGCCTGCCCGTCTTTTCTCAGAGCCTGACACGACCTTCGGAAGCCCTGTCTCCATTACAGCGTCCGCGTATTCCGGGACATCCTTGAGTATGTCCATTATGTCTGACACGAGGTAAGGCTTTTGAACGTCCATAAGCCTCTGAAGGAAATCCGTCACCGCGTTGTCCGTGGGCGTGTGCACACACATGAAAGGGATGTCGAGGAGGCGCGCGGCGTCAACGGCTCGGCTGTGGTTTACGGGCATGAGCCTTCTTTCAACCTCTTTTATCCGTTCGCCCATGATGTCTTCGGCGACATTTATAGGCACGCCGTATTTAAGGAGTATGCCGGACTGCATGTCCATAACGGCGTAAAGGTTGGCCATTGCCCTTCCCTCAGGGTGGTGGGCTATTATGAGGTCAATGTTCTTTCCACGCTCCCTCAGCCTGTCGGCGAGCAGGACTTCAGCCGTCTCCATGTCAATGCCTGCGAGCACACTTTTCACGACCCTGTCCGGGTCCCCGTAGAGTATGCGGGTGTCTGCATAAGGGTTTGTGAGGCGCTCTCTGTCAAAGAATTTCTTGTCCTTGTCATCGAGCTTGTCAAAGGCCTTTTTTTCCTTATCAAGGCCCTTCAAAACCTCGTCCCTGCCCCTTGGGTCAAGTTCAATGCCTGTTTCAACGGCCTTTTTGTAGATGTCTTTGATGGTCATTTGTCACCTCCCGAAGGCTCATGCCCTGAACCTTTAAACGGGTTATCCTGTCCCGTTCCTTCAAACTCAACTGCTCACATCCTTTTGCCATAACCATTCAAAGCACCAGCCATAAGGCCAAGCCTTCAGGTGTTGCACTTCCTTATTGAACCCGCGATCATAAACGAGAGTTGGTTTATATTTTCTTAAAAATATCTCGACAAGTTGTGGAATAAATTTCCCAAGATAGGGATGCAAACGATGAACATGTTTTGTTCGTTGATGCTCCGGCAAATCATGCTCTCGCCAATTTAAATTCAAAGTATCAAGCGGGGTTTCTGGTTTTACGCTCGCAAAATCAGTAAGAGGTTGCTGTTTATAGTGTTGAGATATTTTTTGTGCAATTATGTTGTCGTACAAAGGTATTTTCTCTCCTTGTAGTCATTCATGGCCTACGTGTTGCCCCCTTCAACCTCCTAAAACTTCCTTCACCATGTCGTTTATGAGCTTTCCGTCGGCCTTGCCTTTTAGCTTTGGCATGACCTCTTTCATAAGGCGGCCCATATCCTTCATGCCTTGGGCGCCGATTTCCGAGGCCGTCTTTTTTATAAGCTCCCTTACTTCATCAGGCGAAAGTTGCGGCAAGAGATAGCCTTGGAGGATTTTTAGCTCCGCCTCTTCCTTTAGGGCAAGGTCTTCCCTTTTGCCTGCCCTGAACTGCTCGATTGAATCATGTCTCTGCCGTATGAGGGTTGACGCGACCGCGGCCATCTCTTCATCAATAAGCTGCCTCTTGAGGTCAACCTCCTTGTATTTCACCGCGCTCAAAAGAAGCCGAATCGTAGAAAGCCTGAGTTTATCCCCGGCCTTGGCCGCCTCTGCCATTTGCTTCATTATGCCGTCCCTTAAGCCCATCTGATTCTCCTATTATGTCCCCTTTTTAAGCTCGATGAGGATGAGCTTCACTACGGCCTTCAAGGTCTCGAATACGCCTACGCCCGTGCTGGCAACGGCCTCGAAGTTAAGGACATCATCGCCGCCGAATAGCCTCCTCAAGTCCTCTACCGGTATCACATTCGGCAAATCCCTCTTGTTGTACTGGACTACATACGGGATTTCTTCGAGGGAGAGGCCCTGCTCAAGGAGGTTGACCTTCATGTTCTCGAAGCTTTCAATGTCGGCGTCCATCCTCTCCGCCTGAGAGTCGGCCACAAAGACTATGCCGTCAACGCCCTTTAATATCAGCTTTCTGGATGCGTCGTAGAATATCTGGCCCGGCACCGTGTAGAGGTGAAAGCGGGTCTTGAAGCCCTTTATATCCCCGAGCGTGAGCGGCAGGAAGTCGAAGAAAAGCGTGCGCTCGGTCTCGGTGGCGAGCGTAATCATCTTGCCCTTTGCCTCGGGCCTCGTCTTCCTGTAGATGACCTGCAGGTTCGTGGTCTTGCCGCAAAGCCCGGGGCCGTAGTAGACGATCTTGCAGTTTATTTCCCTTGAGGAATAGTTTATAAAGGACATCGTGGGAGCCGGGCGAATCCTCTGTAATGGACGGTCAGACCCCACCAATCCCCCCCTTACACAAGGGGGGGATTGGTGGAGGTCAGGAAAAAAGCCTTTCTATGTCGTCGTCGCTTATCTCTTCGAGGAGGCTTTCCTTCTCGGCGCCTGTCTGCATCTTGACCAAAAGGCCCTGTATTGTCCTGCCCAAATCCTCGCTGGCCTTCCTGACCCTGAGCCGTACGAGCCCGAGCGTTGACCTCTTGTCGAATATCACGACGAGTATGACCCTGCCGCCCACGACCGATATGTGTATGTTGTCGCGCTCGCCCTCGTGAAAGAGTATCGAGAACTCCTTCTCCCCTATGAGCTTGGCCAGCCCGCCCGTGGCCGCGATGTTGCCGGCGGTCAGGGAAGCGAGAGAGGTGGCGTCAATATCCTTGGTGTCTCCGCTCGAGGCTATGAGCTGGCCGTCCTTGTCAACGAGGTATATGCTCTTTGCATTGACCTCGCGGAGGAGCTTTTCTATGACCGCGCCTATCTCCTTGTACTCGGCGTCGTGCATTATGAAGGAACTCTGCATGCGTCTTACGACCTCCAGCTTCCTTTCCCCCTCCCCCTTTATGGGGGAGGGTAGGGTGGGTGGCAACTCCTCTTTAAAACACCGGCTTGCCGTCGAAATCCAGAAGCCTCTGCCAGTCCGCGTCAATGGTCTTCTGTATTTCATCGAGTATGCCCAGATTCCCTTCCTTAAAGAGGTGCTTGAACCTGCCTTGGGGCTTGAGCCACTCTGTAACCGGTTTTTTCTCCTTAGGCTTGTATGTAACCCTGAGTATTCCGTCCTCGACCTCGTAAAGCGGCCAGTAGCATGTGTCAACCGAGAGCTTGGCGAGCTTTATGGAATCCTCGCCCTTTGTGTACCATCCGAGCGGGCACGGGGACATGACATTCAAGAATGCCGGGCCTTTTACCTTAAGGGCCTTCTCGGCCTTCTTTGAAAGGTCGGACCAGTTGTTCGGGGACGCCTGAGCCGCGTAAGGGACCCTGTGGGCAACGACTATGCGCGTAAGGTCCTTCCTCCATTCGGTCTTGCCCTGTATCACGGAGCCTGCCGGGGATGTCGTTGTGTTGGACCCGAACGGCGTGGCGCTCGAGCGCTGTATGCCTGTGTTCATGTATGCCCCGTTGTCGTAGCAGACATACAAGAAGTTATGCCTTCTTTCGAGAGCGCCTGAAAGCGACTGAAGCCCGATGTCGTATGTCCCTCCGTCCCCGCCGAAGGCTATGAACTTTATGTCCAGAGCAGCCGGAATCTTGCCCCTCTTCTTAAGCGCCCTGTAGGCCGTCTCCACGCCGCTGATGGTTGCGGCGGAATTTTCAAAGGCCGAATGTATCCACGGTATCCTCCATGAAGAATACGGGTATATCGTGGTCCCCACCTCAAGGCATCCTGTTGCACAGGATGCCACGATATGGGACTCGGTGCTCCTGAGTATAAGCCTCACTATCGGGGGTATGCCGCACCCTGCGCAGAGCCTGTGCCCCCCTGAAAAAAGCTCGTTCTTTTTTGAAAGCTCCTTTAAAGTAGCCATGAACCTTACCCCGCTCGCTTATTTGTTTTAAAGCGTTATGTACTTCATAACGGCCTCTGTCTTTCCCGTTGAAGCAACGCTCAAAAGCTCGTCAAAGACCTCTACCGCGTCCTTTACCTTGTAGTCCCTGCCACCGAGGCCGTAGATGCGGCTTACGACCTTGGGCCTTTTTTCAAGCTCGTATAAAGCTGAGCGCACCTCTGTGAAAAGAGGCCCGCCGAAAGAGCTCATGGAATCAACCCTGTCAAGGCAGGCCACTGCCTTCACCGACTTAAGAGCGTCCGCTATCTCAACGAACGGGAAGGGCCTGAAAAGCCGCGGCCTTAAAAGCCCGGCCTTCTTGCCCTGCTTTCTTAGTTCGTCAATTGCCACCTTGGTCGTGCCTGCGGCGGAATTGAGTATGACTATGGCAACCTCGGCGTCATCGAGCCTGTATGACTCGAAAAGCCCGTAATCCCTGCCAAACCTCTTTCCGAACTCTCTGCCGACCTCGATTACGACATCCTTTGCCCTGGTAATGGCCTCGGACTGCTGCTTCTTGAAGATTATGTAAGAATCCGGCAATGACAGCGCGCCGAAGGTGGGCGCTTTCTCTATGTCAAGGAGGCTCCTCTCAGACCTATATTCTCCTATGAAATCCCGGACATCCTTGTCGTCAATGAGCGTTATGTTCTCTATGCCGTGGCTCGTGATGAACCCGTCAAAACACACCATTGCTGGAAGGAGCACCTTCTCGTTCTCCGCAATCCTTATTGCCTGAAAGATGTTGTCATAGGCCTCCTGAACCGTCTCGGAATAAAGCTGAATCCAGCCCGAATCCCTGGCCCCCATGGAGTCCGAGTGGTCGCAGTGTATGTTTATCGGCGCGGAGAGCGCCCTGTTTACATTCGATATGACTATCGGGAGCCTGAGACCCGACGCTATGTAGAGCATCTCCCACATGAGCGCGAGGCCCTGCGAGGATGTGGCCGTCATCACGCGCGCGCCTGCCGCGGCCGCGCCTATGCAGGCGCTCATGGCCGAATGCTCGCTCTCGGCCGTTATAAGCTCGGTCTCCACAACGCCGTCAGCCACATAGCCGGAGAAATCCTCGACAATCTGGGTGGACGGCGTTATTGGATACGCCGCGCACACATCCGGGTTCACCTGTTTCATCGCATATGCGACCGCGGAATTTCCGGTAAGCCCTGTCTGCCCCTTTGCCGTTATGTTCAAAGCCATCACGAGGCCTCCTCTTCCATTGTTATGGCCTTGACCTTGTCCGGGCACTCGACCGCGCAGATGCCGCAGCCCTTGCAGTGTTCGAGGTCAAAACCCTTCATCTTGCCGTCTTCGGTTATGACGGCCGAGTCCGGACACATCACCCAGCATATGAGACAGTTGGTGCATTTACCCATGTCAACAATCGGCCTGAGTTTCCTCCACCCGCCGGTTGAATAATCATGCGCGGTTCCGCCCTTTTCTATGACGCCGCCCATTGGGGGCGTGCTTATCTTGACTGCCATTGTTACTCTCCCCGTATCTCGTCGTATCCCCTCTTCATCGCCGCAATGTTGCCTTCGATAATCTTGGGGCTGTACTTCTTTGAATAGTTCTCCTTGAAGTTATCTATGAGGTCATCAAGCGTGACTATGCGCCCGGCCTTGGCAAGCCCTCCGAGCATCGGGGTGTTGGGCATGAATCTGCCGATGGTCTCAAGCGAAATCTTTGTGGCGTCGAGCGAAAAGACCTTGGCCTTTTTTCCGCTGAGCCCGAGCAGCGTCCTCATCTCCTTGGGGTCTTTTGTTGTGTTGACTACGAAGACCGCGTCTTCCGTCGCGCCGTCAGTCACCCCTGCCGAGGATTTCCCGCCTATGAGCGTCGGGTCTGCGATGAGGACATAACCGGGACTCGTTACCTGACAGTGCAGCCGTATGGGCTCATCGGATATTCTGTTGTAAGCCCTGACCGGAGCGCCCATCCTCTCAGGCCCGAACTCCGGAAATGCCTGAACGAATTTTCCTGAGTGCAGACACGCCTCCCCGAGCACCTTTGCCGCCGTTACCATGCCCTGCTGCGCCCTTCCATGCCACCTTACCTCAACATATCTTTCGTCCATATCACCTTGTCCTGTGAGCCTGAAGTTTATTTTGGGTGCCTTTCAATTAACCGCCCTTCTGCCTTCCATGGCCCTCGAAAGCGTGGCCGGGTCCATGAACTCCACATAGCTGCCGACCGGTATGCCGGACGCGAGCCGCGTAAGCCTTATGTCGTACTGCCTCAAAAGCCCGGCGATATACGAGGATGTGGCCTCGCCCTCGGCGTCAAAGCCGGTGGCGAGTATGACCTCTTTTATTCCGTTGGACTCCGCCCTCCTTAAAAGCTCCTTTATCCGTATCTCATCCGGGCCCACGCCCTTAAGCGGCGCTAAGTTGCCGTGCAGTATATGGTAAGTGCCCCTGTAGTTGTCCGAGGATTCAATGGCGACCATATCCTTGAAGTCGGACACCACGCAGACCGTTGTTGAATCCCTCCCGGCGCTCGAACATACGGCGCACGGGTCAGCCTCGGAAAAAGCCATGCAGAGCGAGCACAAGGATATACCGTCCTTTACTCCGTATAACGAAGCCGCAATCTCCTCTGCGCAACCCTTGCCGGAGTTGAGAATAAAGAGCGCCATCCGGGCCGCGCTCTTTTCCCCAATGCCGGGAAGGAGCGAGAACGCCTTTATAAGCCTTTCAATCGGACGAGCGTAGCGCATGCCTTATAATAACCCCCCTTAATCCCCCCTTAAATAAGGGGGGAGTTCTCCCTTAATCCCCACTTTACAAAGGGGGGAATTGCGGCCTCATTTGAAGATGTCCTGAATATTCAGGCCGAGCCCTGATGTGAGTTTACCCATCTCCTGAGAGACCATCTCCTTGCTTCTCCTGAAGGCCTCGTTCACCGCGGCCGAGACAAGGTCCTGAAGCATCTCCATGTCCTTCTGGTCAACAATCGCCGGGTCTATCTTCAAGCCGACAAGTTCCTGATTCCCGTTGACCGTGGCAATGACCATGCCGCCCCCTGAAGATGCCTCGCAGGTCTTTGAGGCGAGGTCCTTCTGCACCTCCGCCATCCTCTCCTGCATCTGTTGCGCCTGCCTCATGATATTTCCGAGATGCTTAGACATTGAGCCTCCCTGTGGCATCCTCTATGATGCGCGCCCCGAGTGTGCTGAGAGCGTCCTTTCCTATGTCGTTGCCAGCCGCCTGCGGGTTAAGGTTTGCAGCCTGAACCCCGCCTTGGTCCCCTGCGTTCACCCTGAGCCGGACCGGCCTTTTGAGAAATAAGGAAGCGAACTTCTCTATCTGCTCCCTCTTGATTTCCTCGAAGAGCTTTCTATGGTCAACGCCTGCGTTAATCTCGACCGTATTGCCTTCTATCTTCAATATGGCGCCGTCAAGCGGCCCGGCGAGCGACGGCATGTTCTTTTTCAGGTGCGCCATAAGCCCGGCCTCGTCAGCAGGCGAAGAATCGCCGTGCGCCACCCCCATGTCATCCCCCCTTAGCAAGGGGGGACTGAGGGGGGTGGCCGTTGCTGAAACCGGTTGAGCGGCCTTGACAGGGGCAACCCCCCCTAACCCCCCCTTTGAAAAAGAGGGGGATTCATGAGTGCTACCCTTTGAAAAAGGGGGGGATTCATGAGTCCCCCCCTTGACAAGGGGGGGATTAAGGGGGGGTTGCCTGCCCGCTGATTCCCCTTTTTTAAGGCGCTCAAGCCTTTCTATAAGCTCAGCTACAGGCTCGATTTCATCAAAGTGCGCGGCCTTCATGAGCGCCATCTCAAAGGCATACCTCGGATACGCGCTCCTGAGTATTTCCTCGTAACCCCGCGATATTATGCTGAATAACATCTGGAGGCGAAGGACCCCGGCCTTTGAAGCAATGGACACGGCGCGCTCAATCTCGCTGTCCGGAAGGTCTAACAACTCAGCGTTGCCCGTAACCTTTACGACCGTAAGGTCCCGTATAAGCTCGAGGAGTGATGCCGAGACCTTCTTTAAATCATAACCAAAATCATATATCTTTTCAACAATATTCAAGGCCAGCTTGCCGTCCTTTTCTATAACCGCTCCGGCGAGGTCAAAGAGCACGGCCCTGTCCATAAGCCCGAGGGCATCGAACACATCCGAGGTCTTGACCTTGCCGCCGGAATATGCGAGCACCTGATCCAAAAGGCTCTGGGCGTCCCTTAAGCTCCCCTCTGCCTCGCGAGATACGACGAAAAGCGCCTCTTCGTCGAATCCCACGCCCTCGCCTTCAAGTATCTTTACGAGATGCCTCTGGATTTCCTTAAGCGGGATGCGCCTGAAGTCAAAGCACTGGCACCTTGAGCGTATGGTCTGGGGGATCTTATGCGGCTCTGTTGTGGCGAATATGAATACAGCGTGGGAAGGCGGCTCCTCGATGGTCTTAAGAAGCGCGTTAAAGGCGTGATTGGAGAGCATGTGAACTTCGTCTATGATATAGACCTTGTGCCTGCCCTGGCTCGGAAGATAGGCCACGCCCTCTCTAAGCTCCTGCACGTTCTCAACGCCGGTATTGGACGCGCCGTCTATCTCAAATACATCAACAGACGAGCCCGCGGCTATGGCCCTGCAGGACGAGCACTCGTTGCACGGCTCCGTGGTCGGCCCTTTTTCGCAGTTAAGGGCCTTTGCGAGTATCCGGGCGGTTGTGGTCTTCCCCACGCCGCGAGACCCTGAAAACAGATACGCATGCCCCACCTTGTTGAGCGCAATCGCGTTTTTGAGGGTCCTCGTTACATGGGCCTGGCCCACGACCTCGTCAAAAAGCCCGGGCCTCCACTTTCTCGCAAGAACCAGATAATCCGGCATTGCCCTTAACTCTCCGAAAGGCTTGCGAAAGGTATTGCTCGCCAGGCACCCTCGCGGCACATGGCCCGGACAGCTGCCGCTGCTTCCTTCCGGACCTGACGGGATTCGCAGCCGCGCCATTGCGCGAGACCCGGCGAGCAACGCCTTTCGCAAACGGGTGTATAATCATCAAAATGCCATGACACGGCCCCGGTCATCTTCGCTTCCGAACCGGGCTTGACGGCAAATCCCTTCCCCTGCCTTAAACCCCCGCCTCAAACACGCGGGGGCAGGCACGCTGGGGCAGGCCTATATCACACTTAACTCCAATTGCGAAAATTCCTTGTCTTTGAATAATTCCGGCTTTTCCTCTAATTCCATGATTCGTCTTTCGGCAATCTTTACGTATTTCTCGTTTGAATCTATCCCAATATATCTTTTTCCTAATTTCTTTGCGGCCACCGCGGTCGTTCCGCTCCCTGCAAAAGGATCCAGTATGACCGCGTTTTTCGAGAAAGCGGATAATTTAATCAAATACTCGCAAATCGCCAATGGTTTCACTGTCTTGTGGTCATTGTACTCCCCCTTCTCTTTCTTTGTTGGTTTCGATAATAGAAAGGTTTTATCAATCAGCTCGTTGATACTGTCAACGGTGAACACATTTGCCGGATACATATTGTCGCCAATCCTTACATTTGTATTGAATAATCCGACTTCATGCTTCAGCATATTGTTGAGGTAGGTCTTATCCGTCGGCTTTTGCGCCATTGCTATTGGTTCAAAACAGGTTTTGATTTGCGGGGTTTTCCATCCGTTGAGCCTTGTCTTGAGCTTCTTTTTTGTTTCTTCATCGGCATCCATTTTCCCGATGAAGTGGGCGATTCCCATGGCCTTGGCTTGATTCTGCGTATAAAGCCACAGGAAGGTGTCTCTAATTTCAAAACCAGCGTCATCTATCGCAGAGGCCATCCGGTGATACAGCCGCGGGCTGGAAAAGGAAAAGAAGAACCCGCCCGGCTTCAGGAGCCTGAAAATTTCCTTTGAAATATCAAAATACCATTTGTAAAATCTAACGCCTTGCTCCCTGTCGAATTTCATGCCGGGCGGAAGAGATTTCACAATATGACAATAATCCGTTATAGTTGAAACCGTCCGGTGGTTCCAGTTGTTATCAAGCTTATCAAAAAAATAAGGGGGGTCCGTTAGAACGACATCAACCGAGTTGCTTTCTAATCTGGTAAGCGCCTCGTGAGCATCGGCGCAAATAATCTTGTTTACGAATTCTCTATTCTTCATATGATTATTTTATAGGGCTTGGGCCTTTCCCGCCGAATTCTTTGTATAGAATTCTATAAACTTTTTTTCTTATCTCTTCATCGCACATTTTAATCACTTGCGGGTTAGCAATCTTAATCACCCTGCCTTTATCATCATAGACCCACCTATTCCTATCACCCCTATTACACTTCTGACATTGAGGGATTAGATTCCCTGCAATTAATGGCTTATTCAGGTCCATATGCGCTTTTTGCAAAGTGGTCTTTGTGGCTGGCCAATGTAAATGAGGCTTGCCCTCTTGCGACCCGCAAGTTGCGCAACGATAGTTATATCTTTCTTTTACTTTATCCCAATCGCCGGTTTCGGTTATTCTGTGGCCTTTTCTGAATCCCGGATACGGCTGTTCCAAGGTGTAGAGCTGATAATAACCTCTTTTGATGTCTAAAACAATATTATCTCTTCCACCGGCCGCTATCCACCAACCTGCTTGAGCGCCCAAATGCCTTGCCTGCTGAACATCGTTTGTGTCTGGATAATGAGTTCTGATGAATTTTGTCAGTTCTTCTTTGGAAACCTTGCGAGTGTTCGGATAATCGTAGGAGAGATAGACCAGAACGAGGGCGTCTTTTGTAAACCTCTCTTCTTTTGAATCATATAACCTCGGCAATTTTACGCCGTATTGTTTGAGATACTTTCCATAAAATTCACAGACGGTCTTGTATATGTTTTCAATTGATTTCTTATTGAGAATAAGGCTGTCCAGCATAGGGTTGTTTTATCTCTTTAACAAATTCACTCTTGCCTTAAAATCGGCTGGCGGGCCCAACCTTTGTTTTAGAGCAACTAACGGAGAGATGGATTCGGCCTCCGCTCGTCGCCATCATGGCTCCTCTCTCCGGCCCGGATGCCTTCGCTTACGAACGCATCCCTGCGTTCTTATCCTCGCTAATCGCTCGGCGCTCCGTAGCTTTCGAATCCCAACCAGCGCCTATCATGATTTTCTTGGCGGAGAGAGAGGGATTCGAACCCTCGGTGCACTATTCATGCACATACGCTTTCCAGGCGTACCCCTTCGGCCGCTCGGGCATCTCTCCATATGAAAACGCCTATTTTTTCTGGCGGAGAGGGAGGGATTCGGCCTCCGTTCGTCGCCCTCATGGCTCCTCTCTCCGGCCCGCCACCTTCGCTTCCGGACGCATACCTGCGTCCTCATCCTCGCTAATCGCTCGGCTCTCAGGCGGTTTCGAATCCCTACGGGCGCCTATCCTGATTTTTTTGGCGGAGAGGGGGGGATTCGAACCCCCGGTTCCGGTTTTAGCCGGAACAACTGTTTTCGAGACAGCCCCCTTCAACCGCTCG
>CAYIRV010000024.1:0-11919 GCA_964365865.1 uncultured Thermodesulfobacteriota bacterium
TGATGTTGCGTAGGAAAGCCTTATGTGGTTGTCGTCCCCGAATGGCTCGCCCGGAACAACGGCGACCCCGGCCTCGTCGAGGAGGTGTATGGCCAAATCAGCCGAGCCTTTGATGCTCTTGCCCTTGTAGGACCTTCCGAGGGCCTTGCCTATGTTTGCGAACACATAAAATGCGCCCTGGGGCTTGAACGCGCTGATTTTGTCAAGGGCGTTCAGGCCGTCAACCATGACATTACGCCTTGCCTCAAACTCCTTCACCATTTTGGCAATCATACCGTCCTCGGTTTTGAGCGCCTCGACAGCGGCCCACTGGCTTATTGACGCCGGGTTTGATGTTGACTGGCTCTGGATGTTAGTCATGGCCTTTATGATTTCCTTTGGCCCGGCGGCGTAGCCGATTCTCCAGCCTGTCATGGCGTATGACTTTGACACTCCGTTCAGGACGACCGTGTTTTTTTTCACCTCGTCCGCGCTCGATGCGATGGAAGACTGCTCAAAGCCGTCGTAAACGAGCTTTTCGTATATCTCGTCGCTTATGATGAGTATGCCTTTTTCAATGGCCGCCTCTGCAATGCCCGCAAGCTCCTTTTTCGTATATGCCGCGCCTGTGGGGTTTGACGGGCTGTTTATGACAACGGCTTTTGTTTTTTTGGTTATGTGCGCGGACAACTCCTCGGGGGTAATCTTAAATCCGCTTTTTTCAGTGGTATGTATGAGCCTCGGCGCGCCGCCCGCGAGCATTACCATCACGGGATACGATACCCAGTAAGGCGAGGGTATTATTACCTCATCACCGGGGTCGAGGATTGCCTGAAAGAGGTTGTATATGGAGTGCTTTCCGCCGCAGGATACTATTATCTCATCCCTTGAATATTCGAGTGAGTTGTCCCGCCTGAATTTCTCGATGACAGCGTCCTTCAGCTCGTTTATGCCGCCGACCGGCGTGTATTTGGTGTGGCCGTCCCTTATGGCCTTTATAGCCGCCTCTTTTATGTGCGGAGGCGTGTCAAAGTCAGGCTCGCCCGCGCCAAAGGCTATGATGTCCTTTCCCTGAGCCTTCAGGGCCTTTGCCTTTGCGGTTATGGCAAGGGTTATTGATTCCTCGAGGCCGTTTAGTCTGTGCGAAAGCTTAATCATACTTTTATTGCTCCTCTATTGACCCCCTTACCCTTACCCTTACCTCTCCCCACCCCCACCCTGCCCTCCCCCATAAATGGGGAGGGATAATAGGAAGTGGGCATCATAGGGGAGAGGACAATGGCGAGGGGCGTAATCGCAAACATTGGCATATGCGGGGTTTATCTTCCGGACGGGAAGTATTTGTCCTTGAGCCTTGCTTTGACATTCGGCGTGACGAACGCGCCCACATCTCCCCTTAGACGGGCGATTTCCTTTATGAACCGCGAGCTGACGGCCGCGTAGTTCTCCGCAGTCATCATGAAGACGGTTTCTATCTCAGGCGCGAGTTTTCTGTTCGTGAGGGCCATCTGGAACTCATACTCGAAGTCTGATATTACACGGAGGCCCCTTAAGACGGTCTTTGCCCTTTTCTCTTTCATGTAGGCGATGAGCAGGCAGTTGAATTTTTCCACCCTGACATTCTTGTGCTTTTTTATCTCGCGCCTTATCATCAGGAGCCGCTCGTCAATATCAAAGAGAGGGGCCTTTAACGGGCTTTCGGCCACGGCGACAATCAGCTCGTCAAAGAGCGTAAGCCCCCGCTCGATGATGTCGAGATGGCCTTTTGTTATGGGGTCGAATGTGCCCGGGTAAACCCCTATGTGCTTTGCGGCGGTCATGTTTTTATCAACGAGAATATGTATATGAGCGTGTCGCCGTATTTTTTTTCAACGAGCGTTTGTAACCCAGAGGGCGCTTCTTTGAGCGGCGTTCTTTTCGATGTCTCTGCCACGAGCACGGCCTTGTCGTTCAATATCCCGGCAATGGTTACGGCGCCAGCGCCCCCCTCACCCTTCCCTCTCCCATCTGGGGAGAGGATTAAGGTGAGGGGCGTTCCGCCGTAAGGCGGGTCTATGAATACTATGTCGAACTTTTCGCCATGTCTGGAGAAATGGCTGATTGCGCTCAGGGCGTCTTTTTTGACAATTGTCGCGCTGTCCTCAATGCCGCAGGCTTCAAGGTTTTTGCTTATGAGCGCTGTTGACTCCTTTGAATCGTCAACGAATACCGCGCTCTTTGCGCCCCTGCTTATGGCCTCGATGCCCATTGCGCCCGTGCCTGCGAAAAGGTCGAGCGCCTTGCTGCCGGTGAATTCAAAGCCTTGGACTGAGCCGAGTATGCTGAATACCGCCTCTCTTACCATGTCAGAGGTCGGCCTTATGGCGCGGCCCTTGAAGGATTTAAGCTTTCTGCCCTTAAATTTTCCGCCGATTACCCTCATTGGCGGTCTTAAGCTATTCCTGAACCCCGGAGACCTTTACGGATATGAGCCTGCTCCTCGGGCCGTCGAATTCAGAGAAATATACGCCCTGCCACTGGCCCAATACGAGCCTGCCCTTTGTTACGGGAACCGTAACGCTGTTGCCCACAAGCGCTGATTTGAAGTGCGCGTCCGCGTTCCTGCCGTATTCGCCCTTGTTGTGCCTGTATCCCGGCTTATTCGGTATAAGTTCCTTCAGTAAATCGTGGAAGTCGAGGGCGAGCTTCGTGTCGTTGTTCGAGAGGTGTATGCTCGCGGTCGTATGCCCTGTGAATATCAGCGCCGCGCCTTCGTATATTCCGCTTTCGAGTATGACGGCCTCGACCTGATTGGTGATATTCACCTCTTCGCACTTCTCTGTGGTTTTGAGCCTTATGGCGCTGGAAAAGACCTTCATCTGCCCTCCCTCATGGCATAAATAAATTTTGGCGCATTCGAGCCTGATTGCGGAGCAAATATCAGCTTCGCATTATACTTATTTTGCGCCCGGATTGCCATAGTTAAGTTATAAAGGACGGTATTTCAGGAAGCGTCTTTGCCGCAGGCGGATTTATGACCGCGTTCATTATATCCGAAATCGTAAAATTCCTTACTTATCAAATTCCCCGAAGCTTCATGCGGGGAATTTTCACGCAGGGGTTGTTTTGCCAATGCGTTAATGTGATTTCAACGACTCAATACGGCAAAAAAGCCTTGACTTTAAAGAAGATTAAGTGGTAAGTTTGGCTTGTTTGACCGCGCTGGCAAGGGGGCAGGGATGTCCAAGAAAATACTTCTGGCAGACGACAGCATAACCATTCAGAAGGTCATATCAATCACATTCGCGTCAGAAGACTACATCCTCACCATAGTCGGGGACGGCGACAGCGCTATTGTCAAGGCGCGCGAACTCAGGCCGGATCTGATAATGGCCGATGTGGCCATGCCGGGCAAGAACGGGTATGAGGTCTGCGAAATAGTGAAAAAAGACCCGGTCTTAAGGGGCACGCCAGTGCTTCTTCTCGCAGGCACATTCGAGCCGCTCAACAAGGCCGAGGCAGAGCGCGTAGGCGCGGACGACAGCATAGTCAAACCGTTTGAATCACAGGAGCTTATTGAAAAGGTAAGGACCCTCACGGCAAAGAAAGAGGAGCCGGAGTTGTCCGTTCCGCTGTCTTTCGAAACAACTCCTCCGCAGCCCCAAGCCGCAGAGACCCCTGTGTCAGAGGACATATGGGAGGCAGGAGGCTTTCTCGGGGTAACCGAAGAGCCGACAGAGGCATTTCAGGAAAAGGCCGGACAACCGCAGGCCCCGGATTTGGACTTTATTGATGGCGGCCTCTTTGAGGAGCCTGAAAAAGAGGCCCCAAAGCCCGGTGCAGGAGGATTCATTGACCTTGAATTCACGGATGAGGAATTAAAGCCAAAGACCTCTGTAATGGAAGAGCCGGCTCATGTTGAGCCGCCTTCCGTTGACTTCTTCGGCACGGGTTTTGGTCAGGAAAGCTACGCGCCTGAGCCGGAGAAGGATGAGCCGAAGATAGAAGAGCCGCCTGCCATTGACTTTTTCGGCGCGGCTTTCGGACAGGAAGAAGCACTGCCCGATACGCAAAAGCAAGAGCCGTTCGACATCGGAAGCCTTGACGCAGGCAGTTCTTTCGAGGCGCCTGCAAAGCCCGAGACTTACAAGGAAGAAGCTCTTGCTCCAGCATGGCCGGCAGAGGAGGCCCCTGAGGCTAAGACAGAGGAGAAAAAAGGCTGGGAGGATGCTGAGACCGACCTCCTTGAAGTGCCTGAGGCCGCCATATCAGAGGAAAAGGCGCCTGTCGAGGAGCCTCAGCGCATCGAGCCGTTGAGGATTGTCGAAGAGGCGGCCCCTGCCATAGAGGAAAGGGCTGTCGCAGAGCTTAAAGACAGGCTTAAGGCCGGCCCTCCCATGCCGAAAGAGGATATCGAAGACATAGTCAGAAAGACAGCCAGAGAGGTCATTGAAAAAATCGCTTGGGATGTAGTGCCGGAGATTGCCGAAGAGCTTATCACAAAGGAACTCATGAGGCTTAAGGAGGCATGGGCAAGGGCCAAGTGATTCTTTCGTCCGGATGTTCCGGCCCCCGGCCTGAAGAAAGCGCTCTTTTTTTTGCAGGGTATTGAGGGCGCCTTGAAACAGTCCGCGCCATGCCGTCATACCCGCAAAAGGCCATTGAAAGAGGACAGATACTCGCCGCCGAATACGCAAGCCTCCCCAGCCTTATGAGATTACCCCCCATCCTAACCTTCCCCCACAAGGGGGGAAGGGATTGACCCCCTCTCCCCGAGCAGAGAGGGGCAGCCGGTTAATCCAATATATCAGAGAGACGATGAGACCATGAGCTTAAAGACCCTCGATAAAACCTACGAGCCGAAATCCGTTGAAGAGAAATGGGCGGATGTCTGGGCTGAAAAAGGCCTGACGACAGCCGATGTTGCATCAAAAAGGCCGGCCTTTTCAATGGCGCTCCCGCCGCCGAACATAACCGGCACCCTGCATGTGGGCCACGCGCTTAACGCGACCTTACAGGACATACTCGCGCGGTACAAGCGCCTGAAAGGGTTTAATGTCCTTTGGCTTCCGGGTATAGACCATGCGGGCATTGCCACGCAGAATGTGGTTGAAAGGGAGCTTCTCAAAGAGGGCGTAAGCCGCCACGCGCTCGGAAGGGAGGAGTTTTTAAAAAGGGTCTGGCAGTGGAAGGAAAAATCCGGGTCCGCAATACTCAACCAGCTTAAAAAGCTCGGGGCCTCGTGCGACTGGACACGGCTCAGGTTCACCATGGACGAGGGACTGTCAATGGCCGTCAGGGAGGTCTTTGTCCGGCTTTATGAAGAAGGGCTTATATACAGGGGAGATTATGTCATAAACTGGTGTCCCCGGTGCCATACGGCGCTTTCGGACCTTGAGGTGCAGCTTGAGGAGACCCCGGGTAAGCTCTACTACATTGACTACCCGCTCGAAGATATGGCCGGAGAGTTACTGACAGTAGCCACCACGCGGCCTGAAACCATGTTCGGGGATACGGCGGTTGCCGTAAATCCGGAGGATGAAAGGTTCACGGCCTTTATCGGCAAGTTCGTTAATCTGCCGCTTACAGGAAGGGCAATCCCGGTCATCGCGGATGAATTCGTTTCAATGGAGTTCGGCACAGGCGCGGTGAAGATAACACCCGCGCATGATTTTAACGACTTCGAGACATCCAAGAGGCACGGCCTGCCCGCGCTTCAGGTAATGGACATAGACGCCCGGATGAACAAGAACGCAGGGCGATTTGACGGACTTGCGAGGCATGAGGCAAGGGAAAGGATAATAAAGGAACTCGGCGAGCTTGGGCTTCTAAGGAAGCAGGAAGACTATAAGCTCATGCTCGGAAGCTGCTACAGGTGCGCTACCGTTGTCGAGCCCATGCTTTCTCTCCAGTGGTTCGTAAGGACAAAGCCGCTCGCAGGGCCTGCAATCGAGGCTGTGGAGCAAGGACAAATAAGGTTTGTCCCCAAAGGCTGGGAGAACACATACTTTGAGTGGATGAGGAACATACGGGACTGGTGCATATCGAGGCAGATATGGTGGGGGCACAGGATTCCGGCGTGGCACTGCAAGGACTGCGGGGCCGCGACTGTTTCGAGAAAAGACCCGTCCGAATGCGTTTCATGCAAAAGCGAGAATATCGCTCAAGACAACGATGTGCTCGATACTTGGTTCTCATCCGCGCTCTGGCCGTTTTCAACGCTTGGGTGGCCGGGAGAGACAGCGGAGTTTAAGCTCTTCTACCCCACATCAACGCTTTCCACGAGCTTTGATATAATATTTTTCTGGGTCGCGCGCATGATAATGATGGGGCTGAAGTTCACGGGCCGGCCGTGCTTCAGGGAGGTTTACATCCACGCGCTCATCAGGGACGCCGAGGGGCAGAAGATGAGCAAATCAAAGGGCAATGTCATTGACCCCCTCGTTATGATGGAAAAATACGGCACAGACGCCTTCAGGTTCACGCTCGCCGCGTTCGCGGCTCAGGGCAGGGACATAAAACTCGCCGAGGAGAGGATTGAGGGATACAGGAACTTCTGCAACAAAATATGGAACCTTGCCAGATTCACCCTCATGAACGCGGGGAACTCCCCCTTTGTTAAGGGGGGATTAAGGGGGGTTGAGACCGCCATGCTCAGTCAGGCGGATAAGTGGATACTCGCGAGGCTTTCCATTGCGGCCAAAGAGGTGTCCGATGCCCTTGATGTCTACAGGTTTGACGAGGCATCGAGGGTGTTATACCGGTTCGTCTGGCACGAGCTTTGCGATTGGTATGTGGAGCTTTCAAAAAAGGATTTGAGGGGGGGGAATGGCGAGGCGCGGCAGGCGGCCTCGTCCTCTGTGCTCGTGCATGTGCTTAAGGAAACCATGAAGCTCATGCACCCGTTCATGCCCTTCATAACAGAGGAAGTTTACAGCCATTTGCCGGGCAGAGAAGGCACTCTCCTCGAGGCCTCGTTCCCGTCGGACGCGGCGTCCTATCAGGAGGACGCGCTGAAGATGGATATGGCGATGGATGTGATACGGGCCGTAAGGAACATAAGAACCGAGATGAACATCCCGAAGGCCGCGCAAATCGAGTGTGTGTGTTTTGTAAAGGGTTCCTCGGCGGCCGGTATTCTTGCGGATTCGGCGGCCTATATCAAGGAACTCGCCAAGGTTTCGGAATTTGATGTCAGAGAGCACGGCGAGAGGCCCAAGGACGCGGCCTTGGCTATGGCAGGCGCGCCTGAGGCAGGGGCTTCAATCGAGGTGTATGTGCCTCTTAAGGGGCATATAGATATCGAGGCCGAGCTTAAGAGGCTCGGCAGGGAGTCTGAAAAGCTCTCTTCCGAATATGGAGCCGTTGAGGCGCGGCTCTCAAGCAGCGGTTTCGCGGCCAAGGCGCCTGCCGAGGTTGTTGAAAAGGAAAGGGCAAGGCTTGCCGCGCTTTCAGAGAAGATGGCCAAGCTCGCCTCGTCTCTTGAGCGCATAAAGTCCTTATACGGAGCGTCATAACTTTGCATACCCGACCCACGCCACTTGGCGCGGGTGCCCCGGCGCCTTGGTCTGCTTTGTTCTGACGCTCCGTATGTGCATCTATTTATGACGCTGTGTATAAAAGCCGTATAAGGGGTTCATTGATGTCGCCGCGCATCAGCATCCATAAGAAGTTCTCCATACCCGGGCTTGAGGAATACTCGTCCCTTATCGTCCGGGCCGCATTAAAGGAGGATTTGGGCGCAGGGGACATAACCACGGCCGCTCTCGTTGCGCGCAATAGAACCGGCGTTGCGCGGCTTATCGCAAAAGAGGGGTTTGTGCTCGCCGGGCTTTTTGTCGCTGAAAAGGCTTTCCACGCGCTTGACCAGAGGGCGGTTTTCAAGGCGCACTTGAGGGACGGCAATGTTGTCAAGAAAGGGGAGGCCATAGCGACAATCGAGGGAAGGCTCGCCTCTCTTTTGAGCGCGGAGAGGGTGGCGCTCAACTTCCTCCAGAGGATGTCGGGCATAGCCACGCTCACGGCAAGATTCGTTGGCCGGGTAAAGGGGACAAGGGCGCGGATACTCGATACCAGAAAGACCACCCCGTGTCTGAGAATCCTCGAAAGATACGCTGTAAAGGCAGGCGGAGGCTCCAACCACAGGTTCGGCCTCTTTGACAGCGTGCTCATAAAGGACAACCACATCAGGGCTGCGGGCGGGGTTTGCAAGGCCGTGAATAAGGCCCAAAAAAGGCTCGGCCAAGCCGTAGCCATAGAGGTGGAGGTGGCAAGCCTCAGGGAAACAATAGAGGCCGTGTCATCAGGGGCTGACATCATCATGCTCGACAACTTTAAGATTGACGATATAAAAAAAGCGGTCAAGGTCATAGGCAAAAGCGCCTTCATAGAGGTATCCGGCGGCGTTACGCTCGAACAGGTGAGGCGGATTGCCGATGCCGGCGTTGACTTCATATCCGTGGGAGCGCTTACTCACTCGGCCAAGGCCGTTGACATCAGCATGGAGATTACAGGCAATGAGACAGGGGCTTGGTGCTGACGATTTGGTCTTGAAGCTCTTAAGGGGAGCGCCTGAATCATCACCTGACCTGTTCATATCCGGCCAGTCAATAAGCAATAGGCTGGGCATTTCGAGGAATGCGGTTTGGAAGCATGTAACGGCGCTCCGCGCCATGGGCTACTCAATCGAGGGCAGCGCCTCAAAGGGATACAGGCTCACGCCGGGCAAAGAGGCGCCCTTTAACGCCGTTGAGATACGTTCCGGGCTCTCGACCGAGTTCATGGGCAGGAAGGTTTATCTCTACAAGAGCCTCGGGTCCACGAATATAAAGGCAAAGGAGCTTGCGGGAAAAGGCGCGCCAGAGGGCACGGCCGTCATAGCGGATTCCCAGACAGGCGGGAAAGGGAGGCTCGGCAGGGGCTGGTTTTCCCCGGCTGGCGTAAACCTCTATACATCCTTGATATTGAGGCCAAGGTTAGACCCGCCCAAGTGTCAGGGCATAACGCTCATGGCCGCCGTAGCCTCTGCAGAGGCCGCATCAGGCTGGCTTTCGAAAAGGCCGTCCGTGAAATGGCCCAACGACATACTCATAGGCCGGAAAAAGGCCGCGGGCATATTAATGGAGATGGACGCAGAGACAGACAGGGTAAACCACATAATATTAGGCATAGGTTTCAACCTCAATATGACCCCGGACATGCTCCCCAAGGACTTAAGGGGCAAGGCCGCGTCAATAATGGAAAAGACAGGCATGACCGTGGACAGGGCCGCGTTCGCCCGCGTCCTTTATTCGTGCCTCGAAAAGTGGTATAAGGTATTTGTAAATGAAGGCATCGCTCCTGTGCTGTCCGCATGGAAGGGATATTTCGACATGGAGGGCAGGCCGGTAAAGGTGAATTCCTTTGAAGGTGTTGTAAGCGGTATCTGCGCCGGCGTTGACTCTGAAGGCGCGCTCCTCATAAGGACGGCTTCAGGCAGGGTGCATAGGGTCATATCCGGGGATGTTGAAATCGTGAGGCATTAACCATGCTTCTTGCAGTTGACATAGGCAACACGAACATAGTCCTCGGCGTTTTTAAGGGCAAGGCCCTTAAAAAGAGCTGGAGGATTTCAACCTTAAAGAAGGGCGCTCTGGACGAATATACGGCGCTTCTCTCAGGCCTTTTTTTAAAAGGCGGCATTAAGCCTTCGGGGATAAAGGGGGCTGTTGTATCATCCGTGGTTCCGTCCCTGAACCGGGTTTTCAGAGAGACGATACGCGGCTTAACTGGCGTAAGGCCGCTATTCGCAGCCGTTGATTTAATCCCGAAGATGCCTGTCCTGATAGATAATCCTGAAGAACTCGGCTCAGACAGGCTCGTGAACGCATACGCGGCATACGGCATTTATAAGACATCGCTTATTATAGTTGACGCAGGGACGGCCATTACCTTTGATTATGTCACGAAAAAAGGCGAATATGCGGGTGGGGTGATAGGGCCCGGGATTTCAATATCAGCCGAGGCGCTTTTTAAATCCGCCGAGCTGCTGAATCCGGTTGAGATAAAGAGGCCGGAGAATGTGGTTGGAAAAAACACTGAGGATGCCGTAAAGTCCGGCTTATACTGGGGTTTTATCAGCCTCGTTGACGGCATAATCCAGAGGATGAAGAAGGAGACGGGAAAAGTGGACAAGGTCATTGCAACAGGCGGCATGGGCAGGCTCATATCCGGGGACAGCGCTCATATAACAGGCTATGACGGGATGCTTACGCTCAAGGGTCTTCGAATGCTCTTTGAGGAGGCTTGCTGATGGTCTCGGAAAGCGCACAGGAGCAGTTCAGGGCAGGCAAGCGCCTGCTCAAGGACAGCAACATAGAAAGGGCCCTGAAGGCATTTGAAAAGGCGTACAAGGAGGACAATGCGAGGCCCGAGTACATGTCGTATTACGGCCTTTGCAAGGCCATCAAGGGCGAGATAGGCCTTGGGCTTGAGCTCTGCACGAGGGCGATAAAAGAGGACTTCAGCAAGCCGGACTTCTACCTTAACCTCGCAAAGGTCTATCTTGCCGCAGGCAACAAAAAGGGCGCGCTCAAGGTCATACAGAAGGGTTTGAAGTTTGACCCGAACAACGAGGAGATGAACAAGCTCCTCGTTGACCTTGGCTTCAGGGCAAAGTCCGTGATACCGGGGCTTAATAGGTCTAACCCGGTAAATAAGTATCTCGGCATCCTTTTAAGAAGGGTCGTTCCTGAACTGCTCAAAAAGAAAAGCTGATATTTCCTTGTGATTTTTGAATTCAAGCGGTCTTTAATCCCGTCGCATGGAAAAGGCATAAGCGATGAAGGTCAGCAAGGCCCTTGTCCAGTTCCTGTCCCCTTCCACCCCGAAGGAGATACGGCTCAAGGCCGCCCAGAGGACGGCATCCGAAGGACAGGCGCTTTCACCAGAAGATCAGGTAACGCTTCTTTTTGCCCTGAGCTATGACAAGGAGGGCGATGTCAAAGAGGCTGCTCGGAGGTCGTTCGCCGGGCTTGAGCCGGACCTCCTCATTGAGGCGCTCGACAAAAGGCTCGACCCACTTGTGATTAAGAACATCGTTTCTGTTTACAGGGACAACGAGACAATCCTCATCATGGCGGCCCTGAATGCTGATACGGATATTGAGACCCTTAAGTCGCTCGCTGAGACAGGCCCTGATGAGATAGTGGCTCTGCTCTGTGATGAGAAGGCCCGGCTCAAGGCCCACCCGGAGCTTTTGGACGCTCTAAGGAAAAACCCGTGCAGCCGTAATTTTATTTTAGATGAGCTCGCGGAATCCCTTAAAAAAGAGTTGTCCGCGGAGGCCCCCAAACAGGAGGGCATAGAGGCGGGGCCGGAGGCCGAGAAGGCTCTGGCCAAGGCAAAGGTCAAGGCCGCCCAGATTGCCGACGACGAGCACAACATATACAAGCTCGTCAAGAGCTTGACCGTGGGGCAGAAAATCAAGGTGGCGCTCACCGGCGGCAAGTCCATAAGGGAGTTTCTCGTGAAGGACACGAACAAGGTGGTGTGCTCCGCGGTGTTGAAGAACCCGAGGATAACCGAGGACGAGGTCATGCGGGTCATAACATCCAAGAGCACATCTGACGACATACTGAGGCAGGTGGGCAGGCACAAGGAGTGGATAAAGAACTACAATATCAAAATCAATATGGTCTTGAACCCCAAGACCCCGCTCCAGACGTCGCTTAAGTTCCTCGACCACCTTTACGAAAAGGACCTCATGTCAATAGCAAAAGGCAAGAATGTGCCGAGCGTGCTCGCCTCGGCCGCAAGGAGAAAGGTGGACGCAAAGAAGAAGAAATAGCGGTTTTTTTAATGCCGCCCGGATGCGACGCAGTGCGGTTCTTCGCGGGCAGTCCGAGGTCATGGGCGCGGGGCAGGCTCAAGGAAGAAGACGACAGCCGCAATCCGAGGGCAATAAGGAGGCTTTTGAAAGGC
>CAYIRV010000025.1:0-11785 GCA_964365865.1 uncultured Thermodesulfobacteriota bacterium
GGGGTAAAGCGGTTATCGGTTATTTTGGCGGGCAATGCCCGCCCTACAAAACTGATAACAAATAACCGTTCAGCCCCCTCGCCCCCCACAGAAAGCAAAAGCCCCTTCACGCGTTTATCGCATGAAGGGGCTTTTTAATTTTTCGGCATCGCGAGATGCCGGCTGGGTTAACTGTTTAGGGGCCTTATGAGGCCTTCACCACATTGGCTGCCTGCGGTCCTTTGGGGCCTTGGGTTACCTCGAACTCAACCTCCTGGCCTTCCTTAAGGGTCTTGAATCCGTCGCCGCCGATGGCCGTGTAATGCACGAACACATCCTCTCCGGATTCCTGCTGGATGAAGCCAAACCCCTTGGTGTCGTTAAACCATTTTACCTTTCCTCTTGCCATTTGTTCCTCCTTTTTGCTTTGCGGGTTCCTCTCGCGGTCAAACAAAAAGCCGTGAAAGCGCTTAAACCGCTCCCACAGCCCTTTAATTGCCAAACGATGATCTACTGCTCGCAAAGAAACTCATACAAATGTTAAAGTCATATTATCAGCTTAAACAAAACATGTCAAGCTTTTTTTGTATTTAGGCCCGCGAGGGGTTATTCGATAATCTCCGAGAGCCTGACGACCTCAATCCCGCTCTTTTTGAGCTCAGGCACCGCTTCCTTAAGTGCGGCTATGGTCTCCGGGTAGGGATGCCCTATGGCAACGGCCTTGCCCCTCTTTCTCGCCGCTGCCGCGAGGCCGTTAATCTGCGCCTTTATATATGCCTCGTCTCTCGTGTTGTCGAGGAATATGTCCCTCCGCGCGCCCTTCACACCCATCTTTTTGGCAAGCCTTGACCCGACTGACGCCGGTGTCGTGAGGCTGTCGAGGAAGAACAGGTTTTTCTCCTTGACGACCTCCATGACGGCCCTCATCAGGGCATGGTCCTCGGTAAACTTGGAACCCATGTGGTTGTTTATTCCGCTCGCGTGGGGCACATCTTTGAAATTATCCTCAACCATTGACCTGACATCCACTGAGTTCATGGAAGTAAGCAGCGCGCCCTGGCCAGGGTCATTGTCCTTTTGCCCGTTTGTAGAAGGCTTTGGCTCCATAGGCAGGTGGAGCAGCACCTCATGACCATTTGAATAGGCGGCCTCCGCCACATCCTTTGAAAGGGACAGGCGTGGAAGCACGGCAAATGCAAGCGGGGCATCAATCTTAAGGAGCTCTTCAAGCGCATTAAGGTCTCTGCCCATGTCGTCTATCACTATTGCAACGCGTGGCGGCCTTGACTCAATGGCCGGTTCCACGCTTGTTGTTTCGTTTTTCCGGGGGCCGGCAGGCTCCTCAACAGCGGCGTTTTCTCCTTCAGGAATGGGCGCGGCCTTTTTCGCTTCTTCAGGCTGCCTGCCGTATCCGAGATAGAAGATTATGAGAAGCGCCGCAACCGCCCCCGCCGCAAAACCGAGCACAACGGAAAAGAGCGCGGATAAGTTCCTGCCTCCGTTGCCCTTGCCCATCAGGGCCTTAGCCTGCCTTCTGCATGGTGGTCTTGAATATCTGCCAGCTCTTCAGATAGTCAATCGCCCTCTTAAGCTGGACATCCTCGCCTTCCTCGCCCTTTGCCTTCTGATCCATGACCTTACGCTTGTCCACGGTCTCCTTCTTGTCCTCTTTCTTCTCGACACCATCGTGTATGGTGTCTATCGGCAGCAGGTGTCCCGCGAGGTCCTTTTCCTTGAGAAATCCCTTGACCGTCTCGCCCACGACGATGTCCGGCTCTATGCCCTTGGCCTGTATTGACCTGCCGGACGGGGTAAAATACTTTGCCGTCGTAAGCCTTATGGCAGAGCCGTCGGTAAGGGGTATTATGGTCTGGACAGAGCCTTTGCCGAATGTGGCTGTGCCGAGGATTACGGCCCGCTTGTGGTCCTGAAGCGCGCCGGCTACTATCTCGGAGGCGGACGCGCTCCCCATGTTCACTATCACTATCATGGGATAATCGGGCTGCGTCTTTGCGCCGTCCGCGTTGAATATCATGTCCTGGCCCGGCATCCTGCCCTTTGTGGAGACTATGGTGCCGATGTTGAGGAACAGGCTGGAGACCGACACGGCTTCCTGAAGGAGCCCGCCCGGGTTGTTCCTTAAATCCAATATAAGCCCTTTCAGCTTGCCGTCCTTGGGCGTGAGCTCCTTAAGGGCCTTTTCGAGGTCAGCGGCCGTGTTCTCCTGAAACTGGGTAATCCTTACATATCCGAAGCCTTCGTCGAGCATCTTCTGTTTGATGCTCTTGACCTTGATGATTGCCCTCACCAACGTAAAGGACTTCGGGGAATCAAACCCGTCTCTCATGATATGGATGGTGACGGCCGTATCCTTTGGCCCCCTCATCATGTTTACCGCATCCGTGAGCGACATATCTTTGGTGAAGGCGTCGTTTATCTTCACTATCCTGTCGCCCGCGAGTAAGCCTGCCTTGTGCGCCGGTGTATCCTCGATGGGAGCTACCACGGTCAGCGTGTTGTCCTTAAGCCCTATCTCTATCCCTATGCCGCCGAAGACACCCTTTGTGTCAACCTGCATCTCGCCGTACTCTTCAGGGGTCATGAAGCTCGAATGCGGGTCGAGGTCCCGCACCATGCCCTTCACCGCGCCGTATATGAGCTTCTTTGAATCAACAGGCTCGGCATAGTCCTGCTGGACTATGCCGAAGACATCGGTGAATATTTTCAGGTTCTCGTAAGCCTCGTTCGGGACCGCGACTACCCTCTGGGCTATGCCCCAAGCGGCAAAAAACGCGAAGAACGCGGCCGCGAATATCAACGCCGCGGTTGTCCGCGGCCCGGGAAATCTTTTTTTCATTTACCGACCCTCCACTTCTTTATTTATTTGTCCGCCGCAAATTATTATATCATGTTCCGGCTTTTTAATACACAGCGTCATAAATAGAGACGCATACAGAGCGTCAGAACAAACTTCCACCTGCTCTGTATATCATCTTGTTGATGCGAACCACGGGACAGGGTCCCTCGGAACCCCCCTTTCGCGGAGCTCGAAGTAAAGGCCTGTTGCGCCCTCAGGGCCTGTATCGCCTACTGCGGCGATCGGTTCGCCCTTTTTGACAAGCGCGCCCTTTTCCTTCAGGGTTTCCTGCAAATACGCGAAGAGCGTGTAAAAGCCGCTGCCGTGGTCTAATATCATCACAAGCCCGTAACCCTTCAGCCATCCGGCATATGCGACCTTCCCGTCGTAGATATTCTTTACAGGCTCGCCGGCCTTGGCCCCTATGACAACGCCGTTATTGAAGGTAACGGTATTGAACCGGGGATGCTTGACCTTTCCGTAGTTGGACACGACCCTTCCGTCAACAGGCATATCGAGCCTGCCTTTCATGGAGGCAAAGCCGGTTGAGTCCGTTGGCCCTTGTTCCTCTGTCTCAAGCGTCTTAAGAAATTCGGTAAGCTCGCGCGAGGCATCTTCAAGTTCAGCCAAGAGCTTCATCCGCGCGTCCTTCTCGTTTTTTATCCGCGAAAGGGCCTTAAGGCGAGTCTTTTTCAGCGCCTCGGCCTCTTCCTTGGCCGTAAAGACCGAGGCCGTCAGTACGGCCATCTCCTTATGCATGGAACCGAGCCGCGCCTTCTCGCTTTTAAGCTCATTGATGCTCCTTCCGCCCTCCTCTATAAGCCGCCTGTCGTATTCCACGACCGCCGAAAGGTATCTCTCAAGACGAGCGGTCTGATGCTCGGAGTCGAGGCTGAAGGCCGCATTGACCGCGCCCGCCCTCTGGAGCTTATACATGGCCCTGACCCTCTTTGAAAGAAGCCGGCTTGTGCCGGACAAGCGCTTATCAACGGCTCTCAAGTTAGACGATACCTTGTCAATCATCCTTTTAAGGGCCTCGGTCCGGGCCTCGGCCTTTCTGAGCACGGCCCTCTTTGCCGAAAGGTTCTTTGATGCCGTATCAAGCTCGGTGAGCAGACGGGCCTCTTTCTCGGATACCGCCTTTATGCCTTTTTTTTCCTCGCTTATCCGCCTTTTTACGTCTTCGAGCCTCTTCTCTTTTTTTATACGCTCGCGCTTCAAGGGCTGGGCCTGCGGAGAAGCCGGCCACAGGATGATTAAAGCGGCCATTGCCGCAAAAAAACAGGAGATTCGCGCGGCCTCACGCATCCTTCAGGAACCGTGCCGTTGATATAAGGCTCCCTATGCCGGCGAGCGTCATGCCGGAGAGCACGAGGAGCGCGAAGACAGCGGCCTCATGGATTGGATAGCCGAATGCGAACACAAGGTAATCCGGCGTGCTTGCGGATAAAACGCCCCTTGCGAGAACAAGCATGCCGAAGGACACGAGCCCGCCGGCCGCACCCTCTATGGCCCCTTCTATGAAAAAAGGCGCCTTTATGAACCACTCGGAAGCGCCTACGAGCCTCATGACCTCTATATCCGGGATGCGCGCGTAGATGGTCAGCCTTAATGTGTTCGTAACTACGAATACAGAGGCCGCGGCAAGAAACGCGCCTACCCCGATGCCTATCAGCTCTATGAGATTAAGAAGCGTGGATAACCTCCTTACCCACTCGCGGCTGAACTGCACATCCTCTGCCCACGGAAGGCGCCTCAGGCTGTCTGCGGCAGATTCGACCTTTTCAGGCTCGAGGCGCTCGTGCTTAAGCGTCACCTCAAAGGCCGCTGGCAGGGCAGACGGGTCAATGCCTTCAAGCGCGTTGCCGTAGCCCTTAACCCCATCCTTAAGCTCTTTAAGGGCAGCCTCCTTTGAAATATATCTCGAATCCCTGACCTCCGCAACCGCGCGGAGGTCATCCGACATCCGCTTAGGGTCTGCCTTGGCAAACTCATCCTTGACATAGACTATGATGCGGTTGTTTGAACCGAGGGACCCGAGGGCTCCATTGATGTTCACGAATACGATTATGAAAAAGGCCGTTATGGCGAGCGCAAAGGCGAGCGTAAGTGAAGTAAGGGCCGCTGTCGCCGGCCTTTCCTTTATGATACTAACCGCGTCATAGAAAAAACCGGTGAGGTTCGATGTCCCGATGTTCACCCCGCGACCCTCCCGGCATCGAGCGCGACCGTCCTCTTTCCCGTGCTTTCGATTATGGCCCTGTCGTGAGTCGCTATAACCACGGTTGTGCCGCGGGAGTTGGCGTCCTTGAAAAGCTCCATGATTTCCATTGAAAGCCCCGGGTCGAGGTTGCCGGTCGGCTCATCCGCGAGCACAATCGCTGGTTCTTTAACAAGCGCCCTGGCTATGGAGACCCTTTGCTGCTCCCCGCCGGAGAGTTGGAGGGGGAAAAAATCAGCCCTGTGCTGGAGCTTAAGATACGCGAGCATACGGGAGACCCTTTTCCTTATGCCGGGATGGCTCATCCCCATGACCCGAAGGCTAAGGGCGACATTCTCGAATACGGTCTTCGAGGGTATGAGCTTGAAGTCCTGAAAGACAAAGCCCATCCTCCTCCTGAGAAGCGGTATCTCAGCCGGAGGTATCTTCACATAGTTCCTTCCGTCTATTATCAACTGCCCGCTCGTCGGGCTTTCGGCGCCGAAGATTATCTTAAGGAGCGTGGATTTTCCGGCGCCGCTCGGGCCCGTAAAAAAAACGAACTCCCCTTTTTCTATCTTAACGGTTATGTCGCTCAGGGCAGGGGGGCCTTTGTCGAAAGCCTTTGTGATATGGTATAGCTGTATCATAAGGAATATGCGCTAAAACGACTGCAAAACATTATCCCAGTTGCATATTTTCATGTCAAGAAGTAACGGTGAAAGACCGTTATGCGTGTTCGTTATATGTGTTTTAACGCATCACGGTCTTTATTCCACCTCTTCCGCCATGCCCATGTAAGTCCCCTTTCCACTTGATACCGCATTGATTTGTATGGTATTCTGACAAACGGCTAATTCTGCGCAACCACTTGACATAAGCGACCGACCGGAGGCATGTAAACAATGAAAAAAATGATACTGAAGCTCTCGCTGCCCGTGCTGTTTCTCGTATACGGATGCGCAGCCCCGCCTTATAAAGAGGCATTTGACAGCGCAATGAAGGCAGGCGACTATGCCGGAAGCTACCGCATACTCAAGGAGACATGCGCTAAGGAGCCGGACGCCAATATATGCGCGGAGCTTGGCAACATCACGAAAAAATACGCGGCTGCGAAGTCCGAAAAACTCAAGACAGACATGGACGCCGAGAAAAAGCCCATGTCCATCGCCAAGCTCGGCCAGTTCAGGCAAGAGGTCTCTGACATAAAATCCATTGACCCGGCTGCCGACACGGCCGCTGTCCTCGATGAAATCTCAAAAGAGGCCCAGAAAACAGGTTCTGCCGTGGAGGCCGCGCTCAAGGAGGCTGAAAGTCTCCTGTCAGCCGGCCAAAGGGGAAAGGCGTATGACGCGGTCAACCGCGCCTACTTCCTCGACCCGTCAACAAAGGCGCGAAGGGACGAGCTGTCTTCAAAGGCCTCTGAGGACGCCTTTGCCGAAGGCATGAAGGCCGAGGCTCTTGGGGACTGGAGGGCCGCGCGCGCGGCCTTTGAGGACGCCTTTTACATAAACCCCGAGCTTAAGGATGTAAAGGCAAAGGTCGAGGGTGCGAGAACAAAGGACACCATCGAATACCATGTCGTTGAGGCGGAAAAGGCTGAAAAAGACAATAATCCGGTAAAGGCCGTGGAGCTTTTAAGGTATGCCGTAAGGTATACGGACACGGAGGAGGTAAAGACCCTTCTTAACCGGGCGTCCGTCAAAGCGGCGAACGCGCTCTTCAAGGAATTCGTTACCCTCTATAACAACGAGCAGCCGCTTTCGGCAAGCGCCGCGTTTATAAAAGGCACGGCGCTCCTGCAAGGCGTCCCGCAGGCCATGAGGGCCGAGGTGCCGGTCCCTTCGCGCGACGCCTCCCGGCTTCTCGACGGGCTTTATGTGAAGGGCAAATCCCTCTGGGAAACCGGAGACCGGGCAACGGCCTATCTTTACATGGGGACAATCGCGCGCATACAGCCCGACTACCCTGATGTAAAGCCCGCGCTTGGGCGCCTCAAGGATGAGATAAGAAAGCGCTCCACGCATAGCCTCGCCGTCATCCCGTTCAAGAGCCCGAGCTACGATGTTGACGCAGGGAGCGCCGTAACATCAGGGGTGCTCAACTTCCTGTACAAGGAGCTTTCAAACGATGTGCGGATACTCGAAAGGAGCGCCATAGAGGCCCTCTTGAAGGAATCAGAGGTCAAGACCCTTCAGGGCGAGCAGGAGACAAAAGGGTTTTTGCAGCTCCTCGGAGCCGACTATCTCCTCTTGGGCGATGTGATTAACTACAGGGTGGAGTCCAGCGTTGCCGAGACCTACAAGACCATAAGGGCAAAGACAGGGACAAAGAACGCGCCTAACCCGCAGTATCAGGAATGGCTGAGGGCCCGGTCAGAGACCCCGGCGCCGCCAAAGCAGACGGAAGAGCCGGTTTACGAGGACATAAAATACAAAATCACCCATTACAGAAAGACCGGCAATGTGGCCGTAAGCTACAGGGTCGTTGACTCAAAGGGGTTCGTGTTCTACACGGGAATAAGCGAGAAAAATGACGAGGCCGAGGACCAGGCCACCGAAGGGATTGAGATAGGCGAGGTCAAGATACCCACCAAGATGGCCAAGATACCATCGGATTCCGACCTCTTAAGAAGCGTGCAGGCCGAGGTGCTGGAAAAGGTAGGCGAAAACCTCAAAAAGCTCTTCGCCAACCCGGAGGAAAAGGCCGTTAAAGAGTCGGACGCCCTCAGAAAGGCCGGAAACATCCACGACGCGATTGAAAAGGCCGTAAGCGCCCTCTTTATCATGGAGGCAAAGGGCAAGGACACGGCAGGGGTGGAAGAAATAATAAACGCCATGATAAAAGAAGGCAGGATGTGATGAGCGCTTCTTTGAAGAAGCCGAACGCCTCTTTTGCCGCAACACGCATCTTCCTTCTAACCCTCTTGTTATCCGGCCTGTTTTACAGCCCTGCTCGCGCGGACGAAACCGGGGTTCTGGCCTTAAGCGCTGAAGAGGCGCTCATAACCGTTGCCAAGGCCGCCTCATCCGAAGACTGGGGACGCGTCATAGATGGTGTGCCTCCGCTTATAAAACAGTCCCCTATGCTCGAAGAAAACTTCATCCCTGTGCTCGCCTACGCGCTTTTCATGTCCGGAAAGACCGAAGACGCGCTTAAACTCCTCGAAGGCAGAGAAGGCCGGACGAGCCTTCTTATGAAAGACGCGATAGCCGGCAAAAAGGGCGTTGCCCCGTTTTTCATAGAGGCCGCGTCCGCAGGCTCCGGCCTCGGCATGTTCCCTAAGGCCGCGGAAAAGACCGCGCTCAAAAAGGCCTTTTATTCCATTGTGGCAGACGCCGATGTAAAACGGCTCGAAGCCTTTGAGGGCACGGCCGCGCCCAAGGCATCCCAGTACATTATAGCGGGCACGGTGCTGGCCGAGGACTCGTCAACCGCTTACTGCCTCGCCTTCGTTGACACGCTCCGGCTCAGCGAAGATTTGGGCCTGGTAAAAAAATCAAAAGAGGTCAGGTTCGGCCTCCTCACGCGCAAGGGGGGGGACATGAGGAGGAAAAACCTCTTAAACGAGCTTTCAGCCGGCGGGCTTCTCATGGAAGACCTCGGAAGGGGCGATTTCTACTCTCTCGGCGACAAGGCGCGGGTGGCCGGGGCCATAGCCGAGATAAGCGAGGATGCCCGTGTCCTCGGAGGGGCTTTGAAGAGCAACTTCAAGCATATCGAGGGCGAGGTTACGATAACGATATTCAACTCCGAATCGGGCGAGACCATAACGGAGCTCAAGGAGCGCACATCCATCGTCCACATGGACGAGGAAAAGGGCAAGGACCTGGCCATAGAAAAAGGCTATCAGGCCGTATCCAAAAAAATAAAAATCACGCTTGCGGACCTCGAAAGGAAAATCGAGTGGGTGCCCGCGGGCATGCCGCCTTTCGTGGTCACTGTCTCGACAGAGAAGGTATTTTCCAACAACTATAAGTTCTACGCGAAGAACCCGGTTGCCGAGATTACCATAAAGAACAACTCGGACAAGCCCATTTCAAATGTCAGGGCGAGCTTCCACATAAAGGACTACATGGATTTCCCGTCGCAGGCCGACTTAGGCGATGTGCCCGGCAGGTCAACGGTCAAAAAAGGAATAACGACCGTGTTCAACAGCAAGGTGCTCGACATAACCGAGGACATATTCCTTCAGTCCGAGCTTAAGGTCAGCGCAGTGGTCAAGGGCAAGGACGAGACCGTTACCATAAATCAGCCGGTCTATGTCTATGAAAGGCACGCCCTCATCTGGGACGACAAGGGCAAAGTGGCGGCCTTTGTAACATCAAAAGACCCGCTTATAATGGACTTCGCCACTCAGGCCATCGGCGGGTACAGGGGCTTCCGCCTGAATAAGAACCTCGTTACCGCAAAGGTCCTTTTCGAGGCGTTAGCCGTCATCAAGGTCAGGTATCAGGAGGATGTGAACAACCCCTATCAGGTCATATCCGGCCTGTCAACCGTAGTTGACTCTGTCCAGTTCCCGCGCGAGACCCTTACGAGAAAGGCAGGCGACTGCGACGACCTCACGACCCTTTACTCCGCGCTCCTCGAATCCGTAGGCGTAAAGACCAAGCTCATAGACGCGCCCGGACACCTCTATATGATGTTCGACACGGGCGTGGCTAAGGCCGAGGCATATTCCTTCGGCTTCCAAGAGGAGAGCTACACGATAAGCGACGGCACCATCTGGGTGCCTGTCGAGACGACCCTCGTGGGGTCTTCCTTCACCGTGGCATGGAGGAAGGGCGCCGAGGAGTTCAACGAGGAAAAGGGCAAGGTCAAGCTCATAGACCTGAGGGAGGCGTGGCAGATGAACACTCCTCCGAGCTTCGCCCCGGCGGTCTTTCAGTCGCGTGTAACCAAAAACGAAATCGAGAAGATGTTCCCCGGCGAACTCGAAGACCTCGAAAGACAGAGGACAGAGAGACTCGCCGTGAACATGGAAAAACTCGGGCCCATGGGCCTTAAGGAACTTATGGTCATATACGCCAAGGACGGCCTGCTCGACAAGGCAAGGGAGGCTGGAGAGAGGCTCCTCAAGACCGGCAGGGATTCCATGACGCTTAACAACATGGGGAACATCCTTTTCCTAAAGGGCGACATGGAAGGCTCCGCGAAATACTATGACGAGGCGGCAAGGCTCTCCCCTCAAGACGCGGGCATATGGATCAACCTCGCCCGTTCATATATAAGAAAGGGACATAAGGACAAGGCCAAAGAGGCGCTCTCAAGGGCTTTGGCCCTTGACGCAGGCGTAAAAGACAAATACTTCGATGTCTACAGCGAAGTGGAGAGGTGAAAGGACAGCGCTATGAAAAAACATCTTGCCCTGTTATTAATGTTTTTCTTCATCGCCGGTATTGCATACGGCGAGTCAAAGGACGCGGACAGATGGATAAAGACAATGGTCAACAAGCTCGGTGTAGCCTCATCCTCAGCCAAGGAGAAGAAGGACAAAAGGTCGGCAGTGGCAGGGGTGAAGGGCGCAGAGGAAAAGACCGACGAAGGCCTGTACTGGAAAAAGGAAGGGGTCTCTGAAAAAGAGGCCGATGCCTTCAGCGCTGCCCTAAAGCAGGCCGAGGAGGGCAACAGGGACAAGGCCGTCGAAGGGTTAGAGGCCTTTCTGAAAGAGCACCCGGCAAGCCCTCTCGCCAATGACGCAAAGGAAGGCATCGCAGCGCTTAAAGGCAAGTAGCCGCGCCGGATATTCAGCGCCCCGCGATTATAAGGCGCGGGGCGCTATCGAGGAGAGACCCCTTCATCAAGGCCGAGCCACACAAGCCCTGAGCCTTCCACGGCCTCGACAGTCAGCGCGTCATCCGAAATCTCCGAAACCCTGAACCCTTCTGCCACAAGCGCGCCCTTTTTAGCGGCAAAGACCTCTTCTCCGTCGGACACGAACGCGAACCTCTCATCCCCTTTGCCGATATAGCCTATGAACTTGAGCCTCTGCCTGATGCCTTCAATTCTAATATCTTCCTTCCCCGCATTATCAGGCCGCGGCATGGCTAAAGGCTCATTACCGGCCTCTGCATCCCGCGCCCTGAATATGTCCCTCTGCACCCCCGGGTATCGAGGCGGAATGTCTTCATCCATAAAATGCCTTGCTGTTGTTGCCGGACTAATCTCAGCCGCTCTATAGGCATCTTTTGCGTCTGTGCGCGAGCCTGCGTAATACCAGATAACAACGGCCCACAGGCCGCAAAACGCCGCTGATAGGAGCGCCTTTCTTCTGTTGGTCATAGACCTTTTGCCTTTGGCATATGAATGCCGAGCCTCGCGGCGAGCGCCTCGCCGAGGGCCGCGCCAGCGAGACTAATCTCATCAACCTCTATCCGGCGCCCCATTGTCTCAAGGCTGAATATGAATTTTTTAATTTGGCCGTAGCTCCCCTTTACCGGGAAGGAGAGGGTATACGCATCCTGCCCGTTGTCACCCGCGGTTCTATTGTATTCAGCCTCCTGTATTTCGAGGCCGTGAGCACGCGCGGCCATTAGAATCTCGGTAAGCAGAGCGCCCATGCCCTTCTGCTCATGCAGTATGCCTTTACGGATGCGCGGGCCTGATTTTTCTAAGTGATTTACCTCAATGCGCTTAAGGCCGTTAATCCGCTCCTCGATTGATGCAAGCTCCTCATTCAGCGGGCCCTTTACAAAGACCGCGAATACGGCGTTCAGCGCAATTACGGTTAGAAGAAAGGCCAAGGC
>CAYIRV010000026.1:0-11344 GCA_964365865.1 uncultured Thermodesulfobacteriota bacterium
CTTAAGCCCCCTTCTTCCCTTTACGCCCTCGACGCTTAAGAGCATAAGCGGGAAGCCGTGCTTAGGCACTACGCTCTCTTCAAAGGCGTGCTTTGCGCCTATGAAGGTAATCTCCGCACCGGCATCCCTTGCCTTTAACTCCTCAGCGAGCGCAAGGGCGGGGAAAAGGTGCCCGCCTGTGCCGCCTCCAGCCATTACGAATTTCAATACAGCATCCTTAAAGCCATGTAATGAAACCTTCCATATCCCCCCCTTTCGTAAAGGGGGATTTTTTACCGCGCTCAACCGTTCTCTACGATGTAGATGTTAAGGAGTATGCCCACGGCAGCCATATTGACGATAAGGGATGTGCCTCCGTAGCTTATGAACGGGAGCGTAAGCCCCTTGGGAGGAAGAAGCCCTGTCACCACAGCCATGTTCACCGCTGCCTGAAGCACCACCATTAAGGTAATGCCCAAGGCTAAATATGTGCCGTGCAGGTCTTTTGCCTTCATTGCTATCCGTATGCCGCATACGAGGAAGGCCCCATAAAGCGCGATTACGGCCGCGACCCCTATAAGGCCTAACTCCTCGCCGATTACCGAGAGTATGAAGTCCGTGTGCGCCTCCGGCAGATAAAAAAGCTTCTGCTTCGACTCCCCGAGCCCCACGCCCCATACGCCGCCGGAGCCGAAGGCGAGGAACGACTGCACCATCTGGAACCCGGCGCCGGACGGGTCTTTCCACGGGTCCAGAAACACGAGTATGCGGGTCATCATGTAGGCGAACTTGTTTATGATAAGATACACGAGCGGCAGGGCCAAAAGCAGCATGCCGAAGAGATACCTTAGTCTCACCCCGCCTATGAAGTTCATTATAAAGACGAGCATGGCGAGCGTGGCCGCGGTGCCTAAATCAGGCTCGAGCACGACAAGGCCGATGATTACGCCGGGTATGAGCATGTTCGGCAGAAACCCGGTCGAAAACTCCTTGATTCTCCCTGCCTTTGCCGCGAGCGAGTACGCGAGGAAGAATATCACCGCGAGCCTTGCGGGTTCCGAGGGCTGAAACGAGAGGGGCCCGAGCCGTATCCACCTGCGCGCCCCTCCTGCGGTAAACCCCACGCCCGGTATGTATATGCATACGAGGAATATGGCCGCGAGCACGAGCACTGGATACGCGGCCTTCCTGTAAACGGCGTAAGGCACCTTCGTGGCGATAAGCAGGGCCGCAAGCCCTGCTATGGCGTAAATCAGATGCCTCTTGACGAAGAAGTGCCCGTCCCCGAACCTCTTAACGGCCATTATGTAGCTCGTTGAAGACACCATGACGATGCCCACGCCCATGAGCGCCATGGTGGATATGATTAAAAACCTGTCTATGTCCCTTGCCTTCAGCAAAGCGCCTCCGCGAGGGCCCTGAACCTGTCCCCGCGCTCCTTATAGTCCCTGAACATGTCGAAGCTCGAACACGCCGGGCAGAGAAGCACCGTATCCCCGGCCCCTGCCCTCGAATGCGCGAGCGCCACCGCCTCTTCGAGCGAACCAGCGAGAACGGTCTCCGTAAGGGCGCCGAGGGCCTCTTTTATCTTGAACCGGGCCTCGCCGATGAGGAGCATGAACTTTACTTTTTTCCGGAGCTCGCTGCTCAAAACCCCGTAGTCGCCGCCCTTGTCCTTTCCCCCGGCTATTAGAATGACATTGCCATTAAGGCCCTTAAGCGCCATAAGGAGGGCGCCGATGTTCGTGCCCTTTGAGTCGTCTATGTAGGCCGCGCCGCGGATTTCCCGCACGAACTCCATCCTGTGCCTGAGACCCCTGAAGGATGAGAGGGTCTTGAGTATTACTCCCTGAGCGATTCCCGCGAGCCTCGCTCCGGCGATAACGGCCATGATGTTCTCGATGTTGTGAAGCCCTTTCAGGCTGAATCCTTCGGTTGGATAGACCTCCTCCGCCGATATATCCGGCCTTGCGAAAACAATGTCGTCTCCGCTTAAATACAGCCCTTCATCGAGCTTTCCATAAACGCTGAATTTTACAATCTTGCCCTTTGTAATGCCTTTTTTCAGACGGCCCGCTATGACCTTGTCGCCTGCGTTCACCACGGCATGGTCCGTGGGGGTTTGGTTTTCAAAAAGCCTGAACTTGGTCTCGGCGTATTCATTAAAATCAACGTATCTGTCGAGGTGGTCTTCGGTAATGTTCAATAGGAGCCCTATGTGAGGGTTGAAATATCTTGTCGTCTCCAAATGGAAGCTCGAAACCTCAAGCACGCAAAAGTCCTTTTTCTCTCCTGTTGAAAAATACTCGGCCACAGGCGTGCCGATATTGCCTCCGACGAAAACATCAAGCCCCGCGGCCCTTATAATCTCCCCTATGAGCGCGGTGGCCGTTGACTTGCCGTTTGTCCCGGCAATCGCTATTATCGGGACTGCGATGTAGCGGCCCGCAAGCTCTATATCGCTTATGACCTCTGCCCCCTGCCTCCTCGCAAGCTCAAGGAGCGGATGCCTGAACGGAACGCCAGGGCTTACGACGACCATGTCCGCATTTTTGAAGCTCTCCTCCCTGTGGCCGCCTGCCTCGATTTCTACGCCAAGGGACTCAAGCGCGCCTATGGATTCAAGCTCCTGTTCTTTTCTCATGTCCGTGGCCGTTACAATAGCCCCGCATTTTTTAAGGAACTTCGCGGCCGCGGCCCCGGTGGAGGCAATGCCCATTACAAGCGCCCTTTGTCCTTTAAGCGCCGCCTTAGCGGCCTCTAAATTAGTTGGCACGGTCTTTTCCGCCATACTGTTCATGTCAACGTATCTTCAACGTGCTTATCGCGAGAAGCGCGAGCATTATCGAGATTATCCAGAACCTCACTATTATCTTGGGCTCAGGCCAGCCCTTAAGCTCGTAGTGATGGTGTATGGGCGCCATTGCAAAGACCCTTTTGCCCGTGAGCTTGAAGGACGTCACCTGACATATGACGGAAAGCGCCTCAATGACGAATATGCCGCCCACTATGATTAGAAGCGCCTCCTGCTTTGTGATTATCGCGAGCATTCCAAGCGCGCCTCCGAGTGAAAGGGAACCCACATCCCCCATGAACACCTGCGCCGGATATGCGTTGTACCAGAGGAATCCGAGGGACGCGCCCACCATGGCCCCTGCGAAGACCGAAAGCTCGCCTGCCTTTGCCACATACATGATATGAAGGTAGTTGGCGATTTTCAAGTGGCCCGCGAGATAGGCCAACAGCATATATGTCGCCGCGGACATTATGGCCGGGCCGATGGCAAGCCCGTCAAGCCCGTCCGTGAGGTTTACGGCATTGGAAGAGCCGACTATGACGAACACGGCAAACGGGATATAGAACCCCTTTAAATCAATGCGCACATCCTTGAAAAACGGTATGGTAACGGCTGTGTCGAACTTCATGTAGTGATAGAGCATCCCTACGGCAACAACGGCCACGACGACCTGCAGGGTGATTTTTACGAGCGGCCTTAAGCCGTTCTTATCCCTCTTCACGACCTTCCTGTAGTCGTCAACAAAGCCGATTGCGCCCATGCCCGCGGTGACGAAGGCGAGGAGCCATACATACATGTTCGACAGGTTGCCCCAAAGGAACACGGATATGAGCATCACAAGCAGTATTATCGCGCCTCCCATTGTGGGAGTGCCGGCCTTGCTTAAGTGGTTCCGCGGGCCGTCCTCCCTTATGACCTCCCCGAGATTTAGGCCCTTGAGCTTCTTGATGAGGAACGGGCCGAGAATAAAGCTTAAGAGGAGCGCCGTCAGGGCCGCGTAAATGGTCCTGAATGTTATGTACTGGAATACATTGAATACCGTATGGTATTTTGCGAGCGGGTATAAAAAATAATACAGCATGTCCTATCCCTTTATTGCGGGTTCAGGTTTGTAACCTGAACCTATTGCAGGTTACCGGTTTTCACTGACAACAGATAACTGATTACTGACAACCGCTTTTATGCCGTCAACTATGAACTCGAGGCCAACGGCCCTCGACCCTTTCACTAACACCGTGTCGCCTTGCCTCACAATCCCCTTTACGGCCCCGAGCGCCTCCAACCTGTCAGGGAAGGAGAACACGGCGCCCGGCTTAAGCCCTGCCTCAAGCGCGCCGTCCGAGAGCGCCCTTGACCACTGGCCCACGGCCACGAGTATATCAACGCCTGTCTTTGCCGCGAGCCTCCCGGCCTCCTCGTGCGCCGCGTTGGAAATACCCCCAAGCTCTAACATATCGCCGAGCACCGCCACCTTCCTTCCGGTGAAGGAAGAAAGGGTATCGAGCGCAGCGGCCATTGACTCAGGGTTAGCGTTGTATGTGTCGTTAAGAATCACCACCCCGCCTGTGCTTGAGACCTCCATGCGGCCGGACACAGGGACGAATGAGGCAAGTCCTCCGGCTATGTCGTCCTTGCAGACGCCGAACGGCAGGGCCGCGGCTATGGCAGCGGCCCCGTTCATTACATTGAATACCCCGGACACGGGAATCCTGACCTCTATGACCTCGCCACGGACATTGAATACCGCCTCAATGGAGCTCATATCCTCTGTGGTTGAACATCTCATTACCCGCACATCAGCCTCCTTTGCGCGCCCGAATGTTACGGCGCTGGAGCGCGGGCCAATGATACGCGCTAACCTCTGAAGCCACGGGTCATCCAAATTCACTATCCTGAAGCCCTCGGTCCCGAGTGAATCGAAAAGCGCGGTCTTGGCCCTGGCCACGGCTTCAAGCGAACCGAACGCCTCAAAATGCCCCCTGCCTATGTTTGTGATGACCGCCGCGTCAGGCGAGCATATTTGGGCGAGCCTCGGCATCTCCTTTTCCCCGCTGATGCCGAGTTCCACGACCGCGGCCTTGTAAGTATGGTCGAGCCTCATAAGTGTCAACGGAAGGCCGATGAGGTTGTTTTTGTTGCCTTCGGTCTTAAGCACAGGCCGGGTTCTGCCGAGGATTGCGGCAATCATCTCCTTTGTGGTGGTCTTGCCTGAGCTTCCGCTCACGGCAACGACAGGACCGCTGAAAAAACGCCTCCTGTATGCGGCAAGGTCACCGAGGGCGTATAGCGTATCCTTTACGGCTATTATTGCGAAACCGTCCGGCAGGCCCGAAGCATCCGTGGAAACCCCATCTGTAACCGCGCCTGCGGCCCCCTTGAGCGCAGCCTCCCTTACAAAGGCGCGGCCGTCGAAGTTCGGGCCCCTGAGGGCGAAGAACACCATGCCAGCGGCGATTGTCCTCGAATCCGTGGAAACGCCGGAGGCAGCGCCCTCTGTTGAACCGCGAACTACCTTGCCGCCTGTTGCCTGCGCTATGTCGCCTAACCTCATGTTTATCACGCAGAACCTTTGTCCGCTCTGCCTGCAATGGCAGCGAGAGCGGCCTTTACCTCTTCGGCGTCGTCAAAGCGCGTCTTTATGCCCTTGGCTATCTGATAGTTCTCATGGCCCTTGCCTGCAACGAGTATCGTATCTCCGTCCTTGGCAATAGAGACCGCCTTGCTTATGGCCTCCCTCCTGTCCGAGACCGCCATATAGCCTCTGCCGGTCATCCCTTGGTCCGGGCCGCTGAACCTTTCAAGCGTAACCCCGGCCTCGACCTCCCTTATTATATCAAGCGGGTCTTCGTCGCGCGGGTTGTCGGAGGTGATGATTACCGCGTCTGAATACATGGACGCGACCGCGCCCATACTGGGCCTTTTGCCCCTGTCCCTGTTGCCGCCGCAGCCGAATACGGTTATTACCCTTGCCTTCGCTGTCATCCTTATTGCCTTAAGCGCCCTTTCGAGCGCGTCCGCGGTATGCGCGTAGTCAACATATACCCTGTATCTTTTACCTTCAGTGGATTCAATCTTCTCAAGCCTTCCCGGAACCCTCGCAAGCGCCTTAATCCCTTTCTCCATCGCGCGCGGGCCTATGCCGAGCGTGCCGGCGGCGGCAACAGAGGCTAATATGTTCTGCAGATTGTATTCCCCGGCAAGCCGCGTTTCCACAAAAACGGCCCCCCACGGCGTCCCCACCTCTGCCCTTATGCCTTCTTCAATAAGCTCGTATCTCAAAGGGAAGACATCCGCGCCCTTTCCGAGGCTGTATGTTATGGCAGAAGGGCACTCGCCCTTAAGCCTTGTCCCCCACTGGTCGTCAATGTTGACAACGGCGCTGCCCGTGCTTTTAAGAAGCTCCTTGAAAAGAACGGTTTTGCACCTGAAGTACTCGTCCATTGTCCCATGAAAGTCGAGGTGCTCCGGGGTGAGGTTGGTGAATACCGCGCAGTCGAATGAGCATCCGTGCACCCGCTTCTGAGCGAGCGCATGGGAGGATACCTCTATGGCCGCATGCGTTACCCCTGAGTCCAACATGTCCCTCAGCATGCCCTGAAGCTCCGGCGCCTCTGGCGTCGTGTGCAACGCGTTGAGCGTCTTTCCGCCGTACCTGTAGTTGATAGTGCCTATGACCCCGGCTGAAAACCCGGCCTCCCTGAATATGGACTCAAGGAGATATGTGGTGGTGGTCTTTCCGTTCGTGCCCGTAACCCCTGTCAGCCTGAGCTTTTCAGCCGGATAGCCAAAATACCGGGCCGAAAGCATGGCGAGCGTTTCGCGCGCGTCTTTTGCTATCAGCTCAGCAACGGATAGGCCCTGAACCCTCGGGCCTTCGTAGAGAACCGCCCCCGCGCCCTGCCTAACCGCGTCTTTTATGAAGCCCCTGCCGTCCGAATGCTCGCCCTTGAGCGCCGCAAACAGAGGGCCCTTGCCCGGACCTTTGCCCTTTACAGCCCTTGAGTCGAACTCTATGCCGGTTACCTCGACATCCTGCGGGCCAAAGGCATCGAACCCGCCTAAACCCGAAATAAGCTCGCCGAGCCTCATTCTCCTACCCTGCGCCGCTACATGAAGCAACTGATAATTTAATCATATATTTTCTCATATACCGTAAATGCTTTCAATCGCCCCCTTCCTTTCCCCCTCCCCACTTGTGGGGGCTGGGAACGACTTTCTACCTGAAAAAGACCTTTACACGGGCTGAAGACGGGATACTCCGGCCCGGGGTCAAGGACTGGCTTATTGCCTTGCCGCTCCCGGCGATTTCAACCTCAATGGACTTCTCCTGCGCGAGTTTAAGGACAGCCCTGACGGTCTTTCCCGTAAAGTCCGGGACCCCGGGGCCCACAGGGGCTGCCTCAACCAAGACATCCTCGTGGGCCAACCCCCCCGATCCCCCCCTTGTGTAAGGGGGGGGCTGGGGGGTCGCAGCCTTTACGGTCAGGGGCGCGGTCGTCCCCTTTGGCATTGGCTGGTCAGGGAAGTCCCCCATGTACGCGAGTCCTTCAGAGGCGATTTCCCTAAAGACAGGCGCAGCCACGGCGCCGCCATAGTGCTCGCCCCTCGGCTCGTCAACGGTTACGAGGATTGCGAGCTTCGGGTTTTTCGCGGGCACGAACCCCATAAACGATGATATATAGGCATCCTCAAGATACCCGCCTTTCCTTAAGTCCGGCTTCTGGGCCGTACCGGTCTTGCCGGCTACCTGAAACCCGTCTATAGCGGCCTTGCCCCCGGTGCCGCCCCCGTGAGTCACGGTTATGAGCATGTCGGTCATCTTTGCCGCCGCTTCCTTTGATATTACCCTCCTGATTATCACAGGGTTGTTTTCCGAGATGGTATTGCCGTTCGGGTCATTTATGGACCTCACCGTATACGGCTTCATCAAAAAGCCTCCGTTCGCTATGGCCGAGAGGGCGCTTACGAGCTGGATGTTGGTGGCTGACACGCCGTGCCCGAAGGAGATGGTGCAGAGCGCCACGCCGGCGCCTCTCCTGTAGTCGCCGAAGGAGCCTCGGCCCTCGCCCGGAAGGTCTATCCCGGTCTTTTCGCCGAAGCCGAAGGCCTTAAGGTACTTGATGAGCCGCTCGATGCCGAGCTTCTCGCCTATCTTAGCGGCGCCGATGTTGCTCGAATATTTTATTACCTCTTCAACCGTAAGCCAGCCGTGCTCCTTTGTGTCGTGGAATACCCTGTCCGCGACCTTGTATTTGCCGTTCTCGCACCAGATACGATTCTTGGGCTGGACGATGTTCTCCTCGAGCGCGGCCGATATGAGAAACAGCTTAAGGGTGGAGCCGGGCTCAAAGGCGTCCGTGATGGTCTTGTTCCTCCAGAGCCTCGGCTCTCCGCCTGAGATGTTGTTGGGGTCGAAGTTAGGGTAATTGGCCATGGCGAGCACCTCGCCTGTGTGCGGGTTCATGACCAGGGCAGTCGCGCCCTTGGCCTTGTAGGACTCCACCGCCTTTTTCAAGGCGTTCTCCGCTATGTACTGTATCGTCTTGTCAATGGTAAGCTCGACCTCCATGCCGCGGCCGGGCACCTTCTTCTCCATGTCCTCGTAGAGCATTACTCTGCCCATGGCGTCACGCTCGCCAGTCACGCTTTTCGCTATGCCCTTCAGTATGCTGTCGTAGTAAAGCTCAATGCCCTCGAGCCCGGTTGAATCGAGGCCCGTGAAGCCTATGAGGTTCGCCGCAAGATGCCTGTTCGGGTAATAGCGCCTGCTCTCCTTTGTAATGCCTATGCCTTCGATTCCCGCAATCCTTGCCCTGTCCTCGTCTTTGAGCTCCACCTGCCTCTTCAGCCAGACAAAGCTTTTACCGGCCCTGAGCCGCCTCTCGACCTCGGTAGAGCCCATCGAGAGCATGGGCCCGAGGGTCAGTGCCGTTGCCCTCGGATTAGTAACGTTTGCCGGCCTCGCGTATATAGAGTCAACCTCTACGCTTACCGCAAGCTCCTTAAGGTTCCTGTCGAAGATGTCCCCCCTCTTTGGCTGGATGTTGAGGGTCTTGATATGCTGGTTCCGGGCCATCTTCCTCAGGCGCTCGCCCTCGAACACCTGCAGATCAAAGGCCCTCACGAATATGGCCGCGAAGAAGAGAACAAAAAAACCGAGGACCGCGAAGATCCTGTAGGTCAGATAATCCGGGGCCTTTTTCTTTCTCATTGAATGCTGATGGTCTGCCCTGCCTGAGGCCTCGCGAGGTTAAGCTCCTCCATTGCTATTCGCTCTATCCTTTCCGGAGATTTGAGCCTCACAAGCTCGACCCTGAGCCTCCTGTTATCCTCTATGAGCCCGTCCCTTGCGGAATTAGCCTTTGATATCTCATAGCCGGTATTTACCACCACGAGCCTGCACCAGAGGTATATGAACAGCACCCCTATGAACATGAAGGCCGCGGTCACCGCGCCGTAGAAAAAACTCAGGTCCTTCACATCCCGCTTAAGCCTTACATCCTGCGATGTAAGCGCCCTCTTAAGGACGCTGTCCTTGCTTAATGTATACGCCATGACCGCCCTCCTTTCCATGATTTGAATACCGAAACACTCAGTAACCGGCGGGCGATGCCCGCCCTACGGCTGATTTGAATACCGAAACACTCAGAGCCGCTCCGCGGCCCTGAGCTTGGCCGACCTTGCCCTCGGATTCTCCATTACCTCTTCGTCCGAGGGCATGACCGGCTTTTTCGTGAGGACATTAAGCACAGGGCGTTTTCCGCACGCGCACATCGGAAGCCTCGGCGGGCATACGCACGGGTGAGAATATCCCCTGAAGGCCTCCTTCACTATCCTGTCTTCGAGCGAATGATAGGTTATGACCACGAGCCTCCCCTTGCTTCTGAGAACAAAAACCGATTTTCCGAGGGCCTCGCTCAGGCTTTCGAGTTCGTCGTTCACCGCTATCCTCAATGCCTGAAAAACCCGCGTTGCCGGGTGGGTGCGGCCTCCATGGAACTTCTTAGGCACTGCCTTAAGGACAATCTCCTTAAGCTCGCCGGTCGTCTCAACCGGCTTAATCCTCTGCGCCCTCTCTATAGCCGACGCTATCCGGGAGGAGAACCTCTCCTCCCCGTAGACGCGGAATATCTTTGCAAGCTCCTCCCTTGAAAGCGTGTTGACGAGGTCATACGCGGTCTTTGACTGACGAGCGTCCATCCGCATATCGAGCCTCGCATCGTATCTGAAACTGAACCCCCGCTGCCCTTCGTCAAGCTGATACGATGACACGCCGAGGTCAAAGAGCACGCCGTCCGCCTTTTCAACTCCGAGGGTCATTAAGACCGAATCAATGTTTCTAAAGTCCTCTTGCACCAATGTCACGCCGGCCTTGTAGTCTTTAAGGGTAACGGCAGCGGCATCAAGCGCGTCTTTGTCTCTGTCAATGCCTATAATCCGCGCCCCTGTGCCTGCGGCCCTGAGTATCCCGAGCGCATGGCCGCCGCCGCCTACGGTTGCGTCAACATATATGCCGCCTGGCCTGCATCCGAGAAGACCCGTGGCCTCGGCCTGCATGACGGGCCTGTGCGTGAACTCCATCAGAGACCGAGCCGCTCGAGCGTATTGACTATGTCTTCCTGAGAGGCCTCTTTCGAGGCCTTGTCCCACAAGGGCTTGCTCCATAATTCGATGTGCCTGAACGCGCCTATGAGGACCACATCCTTCTCAAGCACCGCGTAGTCCCTTAGCTCCTTTGGTATTATTATTCTTCCGAGCCTGTCAATGGAGCAGTCGGTCGCGCTCGAATAAAAAAACCTCAGAAACGACCTCGTGTCCTTCCTGAACTCGGCGAGGCTCGAAACCTTTTCCTCGAGCTTGAGCCACTCGGCGTGCGGATAGGCGAGGAGGCAGGAGTCATACGCTGTCACGACAAGACGGGAGTCATACCTTTCGTTCAGCGTCTCCCGTATCTTGGCAGGGATGCTGAGCCTCCCCTTTGAATCAATCGTATGTTCGAACCTGCCCCTGAACATCTTTTCCGCCCTTATTTATATAATGGTTGCGCCACGTTAAGGAGATATTACACCACTTTATACCACTTCATACCACTAATGCACAAACTATATTCCTGATAGGGTTCTTTGTCAAGAAAAATTGTATGAATTATCACCTGAAAATTGGAAGGGTTTTTAGAGGCAGCCTTGAATAAATGTGCCTGAAGTTCGTAGGCCCGACCCGTCGGGTCGCCCCTACGAGAGGCTTTTGGATATTAGGGATGGGAAGACGAAAAAACGGGCATCAGCCGCTTTTTAGAGAGTGCAATAAGGCCCGAATCCCCTGAGAGAGGTGTGCATGGGCCTTAGTTTGGCGGAAGCGGGCTGATGCGGCAGATCTATAATGGCAGATTTTGTAATTGAAAATAACGGGACAATGGAAGAGACGCGCAAAAAGGCAAGAGAGGTGTTTGAAGGGCTTAAGGGCTGGGGGGGTAAGGGGGTGTGTTTAAAACTATTGCCTTACCCACTTTAACGGTGTAAACCTCCCCTTTTTAGTGCCGCGTAATAATGGGGTTTTCCGTGGTTTGTT
>CAYIRV010000027.1:0-11124 GCA_964365865.1 uncultured Thermodesulfobacteriota bacterium
TTTGAACGGGCTTGCCGCCTCTGTTATCTTAAGACTCCAACGGAAGCCCGCTGTCAGTTTTTTCTTTGTCCCTCGTTGAGCTTTGCTGAATCCTCCATTGCCTTCATGACCTCGAAAATTAAATCAGCCGGTGCCGTATTATAGAACTCGGACGCATCAGTTACCTCATTCGCGCCGACATAGTAGCCGGATACGGATTCCACGCTCTCGATGAATTGCCTCCGCTGTATGTCCCGGCCTATTTCACTGAGCTTTTCCTGTCCCGCGCCCTTTACCTTTATTGCAATGAGCCGGCCGTATTCCTGAACCTTGGCATAAGGCACGAACTTGAGCCTTACAACGCACGGATTTTCGCTCTCCCTGTTGCCGGCGTATGCAGGCATGTAATCCACTACAAAATTCCTGTCGAATGAGATAATCGCCACTGTAACCCCCCTTAGTCCCCCCTTTAACCCCCCCCACCCTACCCTCCCCCACAAGTGGGGAGGGGGAAAGGAAGGGGGGCGATTATAGGGGGAAGATTTAAACGGCCGTTGCCGTATTCTTGAGCATTATGCCGACGAGATACTTCGCGGTTGTGGCGTCAAACAGCCCTTCGTATTTAAGCGTTATCATGGGGTCTTTTTCGAGTTTGTAATCCGGCTCGCCCCCGAGCCTCTGCATAATCGGCAAATCAATGTAGAGTCCGTGGTTGTCCCCTGTGCCTGCCTGCGTGCCCGTGTCCCAGTGGAGGCAGAAGTTTGTCGAGGACGCGGCGGCTACCCATGCGCTGAACTCATCAACAGAGGAAAACCCGCTCGCAGGGTCCTCCCAGTCAATGGTGATTTCAAGGGAAACCTTGAACTGGCCCATCCGTGTCTTATCCGGATAGTCGAGGCCCGAAAGCCTCACTACATCCTCCATGCTGTTTTCGATTTTAACGCTGAGCTTGTCCGGCTTGAGCTGCGTTGCGCTCCCGAAGGCAAAGTCCGTGTAATCAGGCGCTGCGCCTGTGCGCGTAATCACGCCTGTATAGACCTTGAGATTATTGTAGTCGCAGCGAAGGTTCTCATTCGCAAATACCGGAGAACCAATCTCAGCAGTCACCGCGTCCCGGTACTGGCCGAACATCTCCGCGCTCATCTTGAGATGCCCGCCTGCATCTTGCTCGAATGCCAGGGACTTGACCCTTCCGCCCACGAACGGCCAGTTCTTCATGACAGGGCCTTCATTGATATTGAGGTTCAGGGTTATGGCCTTTGCGCCGAGGCAGGACGCTGAGAACGGGTCAACAACAGGATAGAGCATGTGTCTGTATTGCCCCGTTACTCCATTTTGCGCCGAGGTAACCTTGCCGAAAAAGTGCTTTAAGAGGGTGCCCACTATGCCCTTTGCCCCGCCGCCAGCCTCTGTAAAGAACGGCATATCGAGCTTCGCGCCCCATTTGCGGCCGAGCCTGTCTACGGCCGTATCTCCGAGCGCCGCAGCCTCGCCCCTGAATTCCTTGCGTGGTTTTTCCTCAAACTCGGTCTTGGGGATAGCGGGGCTGGAGAGCGGGATAAAGCCTACTGCCGCTGTTTCCTTTACGCCCCTCACCGCCTCCTCGCCGAGCGCGAGATAAATCTTGTTTTCAGCCATCTCTACCCCTCCCTTATGCCCTTCCCTGCACCATGTCTAAGACTCCCTGTACCTTACCGATATTCTGCAAAGAAGCCTTGAGCCTTGTGCCTCGTTCTCAACCCGGGCTTCACTCGCGCTCACCCTCGATACATATTTCGTTTCTGAGAGCTTACCTGTGTTCAACGCATCAACGGTAAGAGCGCCCCTTATCTTGTGGGCCCACTTCTGCTGACTGCGTATCAGCCCCGCGTCGTCGTCATGGCCTAAGACCACCTTAATTAGAAACTCGGCCTCTATGTAGCCGGGCCTTTGGCCGTGCGCATATTCAAAGGCCTCGCCGAGATAGAATACCTGTCCGAGCGGTCTCCTGCTTGCGGGGATGCCCGACTCGTCGTCAACGGCCTTTCGTTCAAAAACAATGCCCTGCCTGTTAAGCGCAGACTGAATGTTTTCGGTTATGGCCAGGACCGTATCCGTATTGCTCATCCCCTTACCGCCTTGAGCCTATTGAAGTTAGCGGACTCCTCGCTCTGCGAAACATAGCCGTCGCCGCGCGCGTCGTATTTGAGCCTGATGCCTTTGAATGCCTCCTCTGCCTTGGCCTCGTATTCATTCCATAGCATCCACCACATGTCCTCTTTGCTTTTTATCAGGCACTTGCAGACCTCTGCGACAGACCGGTATATGTGCGCCTCCCGCAAATCGTAAGGGTCGAGGATAAGATGCGCCCGCTTGCCTGAGCGGTTAATCTCTTCCTCGAGCTTCTCAAACGCCCTCTGGATTTCCTTTGAGAAAGGGCGCGTAAGGATATATTTTTCCCCTGCGCTTATGGCAGCGGAGAAGGCTATGGTCGTAACCGTTCCGGACGACGAAGCAAAACCCGTGATTTCGCGGGTCTCATCTTTATCGAGCGAATGGGCAAGCCCTCCGGTAAAGCAGCCGTCCTCGTATCTCTTAAGCTCCGAATCAACAATCGCGGCCGTTGTGCCTGACTCAGCCGCGCCGTGAACCCTCCATCCGCTGTCCTTAAGCTGCGGCAGCTCTGCCGTGAGGTCCGCATCGGTTATGACAATGGAGAGTTTCGTCCTGACGACATCGTAAAAAAGCGTCAGATAATATGTCTTTGAGTTGTAAACATATTCCGAAACAGCCTTATAATTCTCGTCCGCCTCCGCATTATTGCCTGCGGTCAGGCCGCATGAAAGAAGCCCGTCAGGACCGATGAGCATGGCCGCCCCGTCAATGAGCTTGTCCGATGAACCGGGCTTATAGACCGTAAGCGCGGCGCTCGCAGGGATCACCTTCCGGTTGTTTTCATAGATGTATGTCTGAAAGGCGCCTGCCGTATCTTTCACAAACTGCTGCTTCATGGCTCACCTTCCCTGCCTTTTGTTGTCAACCGCCTGAGCGGCCTTTTCGGCGCGCACTTCCATATCACGCACAGCCTTTCCGTCAGGAAGCCTGCCTGTTGTTTTTTCGTAGTGCCTGTAGAGCCTGCCGACTATTTTTTCAACAGCCTTTCTTTTGTCCATGGCCTGCCTTCTTTTAAGCCTTTTATCCCCCTTTTACAAAGGGGGATACAGGGGGATTTAAGCCTTCTTTGGTTTTTTTCTTCTGACGGCGGGCGACTCCGCCCCCCGCTTACTGCCCCCGCTTACTACTGCGGGGGCAGGCTCTGCGGGCACAAGTTTTTCAGGGGCGCGGGGCAAAGCGCCTTCGCCCGCGAGCATATCCTCTATGGGCTCAGGCATCTCAAGGAATGCGCCTTCAGGGAACTTGACCCCCTGCCTTTTAAGCCCCCTGTGGTCTCGGAGCGCCTGCTCCATGCGCCTTAAGAACTCCTCGTCAATCGGCTCGACAGGCACCCACTTGTCCCTCCAGTATTTAAGCGCCGCCTCCTTAAGCTCTGTAACCCTTATGGTCTGGATGAGCCTTTTCCCATCCTTGGATTCCATGTGCTGCCTGTTCCACATCCAGAAGTTATGGAGGTACTCGCCCTTCCACGAGATGGCGCCGCGCATGTCGCAGGCAATGGGGATATATCCTTTCCTTATTATTGAATCTCCGACCTTTGCCATAGCGCCTCGATTTAAGTCCCTGCGCCGGCCTGAAAGCCGGCGCAGGGGTTAGGTTACTCATGCTTGGTTATGATTTTGACCCCGCCGCTCGCGGCTGTATTCACGCAGCCGTGACCATACAGGGCAATAACGACTATCTCCGTGGCCCGCAGGGACGCGTCCCTCTGGAGCTCTGTCCTCGCGCCTGTCTTAAGGACATAGGCGAGACCGGACTGGTTGCCTATGGGCATCATGACCCCCATCCTGTCTACATTGATGTTTACCGAAGGGCAGTTGGTGGACTGCACGATGTCCACTCCGTAGAGTGTCCCGAGCGAACCTATCTCGGACGCAGGCGCTGACGGCCCTCCCCAGACAGCGCCAGTGGTTGACGCGATGGCTGAACGGAGGTTGCTTACCTGATACGGATGCAGGACAACGACAAACGGCCCCTTTGCATTCCCGGCCTCGAGCGCGTATATGGCCGAGAGGAAATTGGCCTCGGTAAGATTGACCCCTGATGTGCCGACCGAGCTTAAAAGACTCGCGGCAGCGGAAAGAAGGTCCGCGTCTATCTTGTTGGCCAATGCCTTCCCGAGTTCCACGGCATACGGCTCAAGCCCTCCCGCGACCGAGCTTTCAAGGAGCATGTCGGTCACGGTTATCATAATGCCCGCCTCATCGGCCGTAACGCTCGTTGAGGCGGTGTTGACCGCCGTGTTCGACATGTCCGCGGCCTCGGTCAAATCAGATGCAGAAAGGAGCGGCCACTTCGGGAACTCGACCGTCAGGGTTGATTCCCCGCTTATGTCCGCCACGCGCACCAGCACCGGCATCACGGCCTCCGCGTATGCCGCGTCTATAATGAGCCTCGATACTATCTCCGCGGCGACAAGCTCGCCCGCGGAGCCTGAAACTGTTGTAACCTCGTTTGCCATATCCTGAAACCTCCTGACTTAAACGTTTGCGTTTTTTTCCTGTCCTATTTGTCCGTATTCCCGCCTTGCTTGAACCTTCTTTTTCTGGCCTCGATGAACGGGTTTTTTATATCCTTGAACCTGTAGACCTGCCCGGCTGAGCCGTTGACCGTTATCCCGCCTTCAAGGTGTCTGTCGAGGTCCTCCCTCGGCATTTTGCGCCATGCCTCAGGGTCTTCGGTATTATGCCTTAACCCGTTGTGGCCGAACTTTGCGCCTTGAGAGCCTGCGCCCCGCACCCCGCCCGTCCTCAAATGGTGCTGCCTATCGCCGAGCCATGATGCGATGTAGTCCTCGACGGTTACCTTCTGCCGTTGGCTCTGTGCGCCTCCCGATACCGCGTAAGGAATGCCTGCGTCATCGAGCCTTATATCGTCTGAAACGAGTTTGGCTATCTCCTCGGCGTCCACGACATTGAACCTCGATACAACCCTGTATATCGAAGCCATCTTCCTTTCGTTCCTCAATGCCTCGTTCTCGGACTTAAGACTTTCGACCTCTTCTGACACTGGCCGAGACTTAAGCGCCTTTGCATACGCCCTCTTGTAGGCATCGTTTATAAGCTCATCCACCTTTGTCTGCTGCTCCGGCATGAACGCTACCTTGGCGCCGTCCGCCTCCTTAAAACCGTTGTTGCCACCCGTTTTGAGTTCGTCAACCTGCATGTCCTATACCTCCTTGTTTTTTGTCCCCTGCTTATTACCCGCGGGCACAGGCCCACTTTTATTACACGGCTTATCCCCCTCTCCCCACTGGGGAGAGGCTAATGCTCCCTTCCATATCCTCCCCCCTTGATTAAGGGGGGATACAGGGGGGTTAGTGAGGGGGTATTCAGCCGCATATGGCGGTCACTCCGTGCCCGAATCTATCTCAGAGCTTATCTTCTCAGCCGCCTCCCTATCGAGCTTTGAGAGCGCTATCCCAACAATCTTTTTCTGCAGCTCTTTCCTGAATGTCTTTGAAAACACCCGCGCTGACTGGGCCTTTATGGCCCCGTCGAGGTCCCTCTCCATGTCTGCCACGGAAAAATCATCCGGATAATCAATCCTTCCGTCAAACTCCATGCCCTCCCACCTTGCCCAGAGGTCGAGGATACCGGCCTCCGCGTGTTCGAGGTTGTCGGCCTTTTCGCTCAATACCGCGTAAAGCTGCTGGTATTCGAGTTCGAGCGCCACCCCGGAGCGGACAGAGGCGAAGTCCTCGGTAGCCTTTACGCCCCCCATCTTGGCTATGCGGTGTATCTCGGCGATGTCCTGCTTTACCCACTCCCGTATCTCGGTAAGCGACGAATGCGGGGCCTCGAGCCAGAACGGCTTTGAATTCGGCTCCGAGGGGTCGAACTGAAGGATGTTCCTCGGGCCTATCTCTTTCGAGTCCCCTCCGGACCTTTCATATGGGACAGCGAGCATTGGGAAGGCCGTGTTTTCTATGATTTCCTTCGCGTCAGAGCATAAAAAGTATATGTTCTTGTTTATGTCCGCTATGTCCTGAAGGTCGGACACGCCTATCATCCTTGTGCCGGAACGTCTGTTGTAGAGGTTGACAACAGGCACCCTCCCGAGCCTGTGTTCTCCGGCGTCAATAAGCCGTGGCTCGTTGCTGTCTTTCAGAGCCTCCCATAGCTCCCATCCTTCGGTTGTCCAGAGCCTATAGCGGTTTTCCCCTTCCTTAATCCTGACCATATCGAGGGCAGGCCGGCCTGAAGGCAGCGCGGCAAAAGACCAATCAAGGAGGTTCTCCGGGGTTATGAGCGCGAGATACGGCCTTATGTCCGATTCAATGGCCTTGGCCCTCGTTGCCGTTGACGAGCTTGGCATGTCAACGACTATGGAGACCCTTCCGTATATGCCGGCGAACCTCTGGGCGTCCCGCATGAACTGGGCAAAACCGCTCCCTTCCATGTCCGCGTCCCTGAGGAAAGACTCAAAAAGCTCATCCCCTGTGAACGAGCCCCAATCCCTTTTCGCCCCTTTCCTGAAAAGATGGGATGAGAACATGTCAACTATCGGGGCGCAATAGTTGTAATAGTAAGACGACTCTTTCCGTCTCCTGTAATTCGATGCGCTCTCAAACGGGTGCTGGAGGAGGTAGTTTCCTTCCTTGTAAATCCTTCCTCCCATGTAAGCCCGGACGAAGAACTTCCACTCCTCAATCCATTCCTTGTAATCAGGATGTGTTCTTTCGAGCTCTTCCCTTGTCACTCGTCCCTCCGGTATGGTTACTTGTAAAACCGCCTCGCGTCAGCGGGCCTTTTCATGCGGAGCGGAAACTCGCGCTCCACGAAGTATCCGAGCGCGTCTGATGCGTGCGTAAGCTCGCGGTTTGTCCTGTCTATCTCGGACGCGGCCTGCCTCCAGACGACACGCTCGAAGTCTCTTTTAAGGAAAATACACCTCGGATGATGAAAAAGCCGCGCCTCTCCAGCGACGTTTCTAAGCATGCTGTTCACGGCGTTCACCCTGTCCCTCACCTGCGGGTTTGACCTCTTTATCCGCTGCTCCTTAAGCCCCATGTCCATCAGTATCGCGTAGTCGCTCGCGCCTGCCGTGCTCCGCGCCGAACCGGCGGCGTCGCCGTAGACTATAAGCCTGTTTTTCCGGCCTCCGTATCTTCTGAGAAGCTCTTTCGCCATCTCCTGCGTGCTCGTGTTCCTCATAACTATCTCGTCAAAGGCCCATACTTTTTCCCCGTCGGTCTGCAGAAGCACCCACGCGCACGGGTCAACATTGAAGTCGCAGCATACCAATATGGGAAGACCATCCGCCGCATCAGCCGAACTGTCCTGATGGAGCTTTTCGGAATACGCGTAGTAGACCCTGCCTGATGCGCCCTCGAAGCGCGCCTCGTACTCCTGCCTGAATGTCCGCTCGTCGAGATGGCGTCTTGCGGACTCTATCTCAACGCGAGCGAGTATCTCCTCGGACCTCCATGTGTAGAACCCCCAATCAGGGTCAATGCCGGAAGCCGCGTAGTCCGCTATATCCTTAAAGTGGTTGAACCCCTCTGGCACGCCGATAAGCCAGCACCAGCCTGCCCTGTCCGAAAGCGCGGGCCTGATGCTCTCCGCCCAAGCCCAGGGTTTCATATCGGCGAACTCATCGAGCACGCCGCCGTCCCACGGCGTGCCCTCGAGCCTCTGCGGCTTGTCGAGACCGGCCACCCAAATTTCGCTGCCGAACTTCGTAACTATCGAGAGGTCGGATTCGTCAATCCTTACGACCCAGCCCTTGGGCATCATGGCCTTAAGGTCCTTCCAGAATATCCTCTTTGCCTGGTCCCTCGTGGGCGCCGCGGCGAAATACCGCGCGTCAGGCCAGTTTTTTTTAAGAGCGAGCAATGAGATGAGCCTTCTTTTCGCAAGCTCGGTCTTGCCGCTCCTTCTTCCAGCGGCCACCACCGAAAACCTCTTATTCTCCTTCCAGAGCCGGGTCTGTTCCCTGTGAAACCGTAAGGGATTCCATCTCTCTGACAATATCCTTAACGTCTTGTCCGTCTTCTGAGCATGAGCATCTTTTGTTGCCATCAATGTCCCTCTCATTCTTACGGAGGCCCTCCATGACCTCGCCCGCGGCCTTAGCCACCTTAAGCTCTTCGAGGCCTTTCTTTGAATCCACGCTTTTGAGCCCCTTAATGAGCCTCTTTTTTATCCCGTTAACGATGGCCTTGTTGCCATCAATCGCCGCGCCTGACATCTTCTTCGATGGGGTTTTCTTTTTAGCAGAACCGCGCCCCTCTGCCGTTGCTCTCCAGCCCTCTTTTTTCGCTCGCCTTTCGAGCGCGTCAGCGCATGGCCCGTATTTTTCCGCAAGCTCGTGGAAAGACAGCCCCGCTGATTCGTAGCCGCTTCTTATGACCCTCCAGTTGTAAGCCATGTTGCCTATATCTTCTCCGTTGAATCGTGGTCAGCGCACTGTCTCAGGGAATAAAGGCTTACATACACCTCGTTGCATTCCCTGCACCTCTCTGGCTCCCTCAAAAGCACCTTGCTCCTCTTGGTCCAGCCAAACCAGTCACATCCCCCTGCGCCTGCAGAAACATCATCGTCCAGATACGCCCCCATACGCGCCTCCTTCATCGTCTCTATACCCTATAGTGTTTTTATTCTACCCCTTTTCCTGAACCAAGCTGTTTTCACTGAGGAAAATGCCATAAATTATTCTACCCCCCCCCTGCAAAGGCAGGCTTAAATGAAAAAAAATGCCGGAAGGATTAAAAACCCTCCGGCACTGCTCCGCGCAACTGCGCGTAAATGCCATTGCGGATTAACGCAATTCTATGGCGGTATTATGAGACTATTCTTTCCCTGTCTTTGACTTTTGCGGGGTTTTTAATCTCTTCGGGTTGAATTCCTCGAAACTTGCTTCGCAAGTTCTTTTGTAGTTCAATGGGGATTTTTAGAAGGATACTTATTCGCTTACAAAATACCCTCTCGCGCTGCCGTCTTCCTCTATCCTGTAGACCTTGTCGCCGTCACGCTTCAGGGTTTCGCCGGAATGAGTCCCGCCGGAATGATGTTTGATGGCGCTCCGTGAAGCCCGTTTGAACATCTCTTTTATCCTTGCGGGAGATTCCTTCCTGGGTTTCGGTGACGCCTTGCCTGACGCCACATCTTCGATATAACTCGCCATGTCCTTCGGGGCAAACAGCGTCCTTGGGGGCTTCGTGCCTTCATAGCGCCTTATACCTTTAAGTAGTTTGTCAAACTGCCCTGATGGCAAATCCTTCAACTTGGTATCAGCGGACCTGCCGGTACTTTTCTCAAGGAACTTGATATACGCCTCAGTGTTATTCTCATGTTTAGGTGCGTACTTATACATGGTTTTTCTGATGGTTCGCCTCTGGTAGTATTCTCTCTGCAATAGTTTCTTATGCGCCTCTTCACCTGTCTTCATGTCCGGAAAGATGGCAAATCTTCCGTCCGTTCCAATGGCCCCATGCTCCTTGGCATGGTCCCCGTATTCTACAGCGCCGGGATTGTTAAGCCGTCTCGACCTGTCTCCGCCTTGATGTATCTTTATTACGCCTTGCTTTATCTTGCTGTCTTGACACTCAAAGACTATGAGATTTCCTATACGCTTCGCCTTGGTGCAAGGCGGGGCCTTTTGCTTTGGCATGGTATATCCTCCTTGTTTATTGAACTGTGATTTGTTTTACGGATTGTCTATTTTTTGTCAATGCGGATTACCTCCATTAAAACCTTTGTTCGGTGGTGTATTGTATGAGAATGATATAATGTCCCGGTAGCAACCACTTTTTTTGAAACAAGATGCCTGTACTTCTTGTATTGTTTATCATCAAGGACTAAATGAATGGCACGGACGTCTTTCTCGGTTTCGTTCATATCGTCCTCTTCGTCAGCCACCACGCAGACAGGTTTCAAGAGATTCAATATCCAAAAGGTCTCGGGCGCATCACCTTGCTCTATGCTTTCGTATTCCGGCGGGCCGGGAAAGGTCTTTCTAACTATAGTCCCCTTGAGCCTGACCTTTTCAGGCTCATAGCGAAGACACTCTTGCCCGTAAGCAAAATTCACGGAAAAAACAATGCCCAGCAATATGGCAAGGAAAATATTCTTACTCATTGTAAACCCCCTGCTGTCATTTGAAGGAGCATCATTGGGAATGTCGTCTTCAGCATAGGCCCGGGAAGCGGGTTAGTACGGTTATAATAAGTATTTTTGCGTAATTAGGGGAGACTGCGGCATCAGCCCGCTTCAATTATCTTCGCGTTGATTTTATAATTCATATCGCCCGCCTCGTTGATGATGTCAACTATGGCCTCGCGCACATCCTTGCCGCTGATTGGGTTATAGATGTTGACCGTGATATTCCTTTCAGGCCGCGTTTGCGGCTGTGCGGCCAACAGCGAGGCCGGAACAGGATCCCGCCCTGATAAAGACGATGCGCCTCTCAAAGACCTCGCTGATGCGCCGCTACCCCCTGAAGCCCCGTCTTTTGCCTCCTCCCTGCCGCCTTGTATTACATTCTGAACCCCATATGCAGCGGCAAGAGAGACACCTGAGATAGCCGCCATCTCACCCGCCGCTTTGAAAAAGAATCCGGGCAGGCCTAATGTTGCCGCGCCCCACGGTGTTAAGGCTGCCGTTCCGAGGGCCGCAAAATATAGCGCCCGCACCGCCGCTTCAGCGGCAATCCCCACAAGCTGCATCTTTACCTGCTGGGTTATGATTTTCCCAAATTCCGTTGTTGAAAATTTGTTCCCTTCGATAAAATCCAACATCTCTTGGCCCATTGCGGCGTATGACGCCGTGAATACGGCCTGTCGCGCATTCAAGGCCGCGGCATGTATCCCGTTGTAGCCTTCTACAGCAGTAGCCACCTTACGCTCTATGTCAATGTGATATCCTGCGGCTTTCTCCTTCTCCATTAGCCGGTCTTTCGTGTCTTTTTTGTATTTTTCCAGCGCTGATTCATAGCGCCGGTTCAATAGCGAAGTGCAACACTTGGGAGAGCGGAAAGGAAGATGCTATC
>CAYIRV010000028.1:0-7203 GCA_964365865.1 uncultured Thermodesulfobacteriota bacterium
TTCTGACACGGAAATACTTAAAATCCATATAAAAAGAAAAGGCGACCGCCTTTAGCCATTTTTTGTATTTCATGGCGCGCGCCCAGCAGAATATCATAAGCCGCTAAGAAAACCCTTGAGGAGGCTCTGATGGCCCGGAAAAAACTCACGGTCGTAGGCGCCGGACATGTCGGCGCTCACACTGCCCTATGGCTTGCTCTTAAGGAGCTCGGCGATGTGGTGCTCATTGACATAGCCGAAGGCGTGCCGCAAGGCAAGGCCCTTGACCTGTTCGAGGCCTCGCCTGTCGAAAAGTTCGACTCTGTAATCAAAGGCACCAACGACTACAAGGACACGGCAGGCTCCGACTGCGTGATTATCACGGCAGGGATACCGAGAAAGCCGGGCATGAGCAGGTCAGACCTTATCAACACCAACATCGGCATCGTAAGGTCGGTTGTCGAGAACATCGTAAAACACTCTCCTGACGCGCATATCATCGTAGTCACAAACCCGCTCGATGTCATGGTCTATGCCGCATGGAGATACTCAAAGCTGCCGCCTCACAAGGTCATGGGCCTTTCAGGCGCGCTGGATTCGTCCCGCATGAGGTCTTTCATAGCCAGAGAGCTTAATGTGTCTGTCGAGGATGTTCAGGCAATGGTCATAGGAGGCCACGCCGACGACATGGTGCCGCTCAAAAAATATTCGACAGTCGCCGGCATACCGGTTCGACAGCTTTTAAGCGAAGAACGGCTTGATGCCATCATCGCGCGCACAAAGACCGCGGGCGGCGAAATAGTCGCGCTCCTTAAGACCGGCAGCGCGTACTACGCGCCTTCGGCGGCAGTGGCAGAGATGGCCGAGGCGATAATAAAGGACAAGAAGAGAATCATCCCGTGCGCCGCGTATCTGACCGGCCAGTACGGGGTAAAGGACATGTTCATCGGCGTACCGGTAAAACTCGGAGCCGCAGGGGTAGAGGAAATAATCGAGGTTGAACTCGACGAAGGCGAGAAAAAGGCCTTCAATAACAGCGTAAGCGCCATAAAGAAGCTCATAGCAGAGCTTAAACTCGATTAAGGGTTCGCTCTCAAGAATGCCCCAGATGTTAGGAATGACAAGGGATTGAACCGGAGCATACATTTCAGTATGTGAGGATTCAAGTCCGCAGTCCCGACAACACAGATGGGGCGTTATTGAGAGCGAAAATCAGATGAGGAAGATTTCCGCAAAAGACATAACCGAAAAGGTCAAGGCCCTGTGCATGAGCGCGGCATACGACCTCGGGGACGATGTGACAGGGGCGCTCCGCTCTGCCAGAGAGAGGGAGGCCTCAGAACTCGGCAAAGAGGTGCTTGACCAGATAATAACCAACTTCGAAATCGCGGCAAAGGAATCCCTGCCCATGTGTCAGGACACCGGCATAGCCGTGTTCTTCGTTGAGGCCGGAAGGGACGCGCACATAGACGGCCCTCTCGAAGAGGCCATAAACGAAGGGGTCAGGCAAGGCTACAGCGAGGGCTATCTGAGAAAATCGGTCTGCGACCCGCTTACGAGAATCAACACAGAGGACAACACGCCAGCGGTCATACACACATCCTTTGTCGAAGGCGACAGAATCAGGATACAATTCGCTCCAAAGGGCGCGGGAAGCGAGAACATGAGCAGGCTCAAGATGCTAAAGCCTGCCGAAGGCATAGCCGGTATAAAAAAGTTCGTCGTCGAATCAATAACCGAGGCAGGCGGCAACCCCTGCCCTCCGATAATAGCCGGAATAGGCATAGGCGGAAACTTCGAGAAGGCGGCCATACTCGCTAAAAAGGCGCTCTTAAGGCCCGTGGGCAGCCCCAACCCTGCTCACGATGTCCATAAACTCGAACAGGAGCTTTTGAGACTGATTAACGGTTCAGGCATAGGGCCTATGGGGTTCGGCGGCACAATAACCGCGCTTGCCGTGCACATAGAGGTATTCCCGTGCCACATAGCGAGCCTTCCCATAGCTCTCAACATCCAGTGCCACGCGGACAGGCACAAGGAGATAGTGATTTAGGCATGGCTGAACCGATAAGGCTCACCCCTCCCCTCTCTGATGCTGATGTATCAAGGCGCAGGGCAGGCGACAAGGTCCTTATAACAGGCGTCCTTTACACTGCAAGGGATGCGGCGCACAAGCGCCTCATTGAGCTTCTGGACAATGGGGGCAAGCTCCCTTTTGATATAAAGGGACAGGTCATATACTATGTGGGGCCCACGCCCGCAAAGCCCGGATATGTAATAGGCTCGGCAGGCCCTACCACGAGCAACAGGATGGACGGCTATACCACGAGGCTTCTCGAATTAGGGCTGAAGGCCACCATAGGAAAAGGCGGAAGGAATAATGAAGTCAAGGAAGCTATGATTAAGCACAAGGCCGTTTACCTTGCGGCAGTGGGAGGCGCGGCCGCCCTTATAGCCAGAACCATAAAAAAGGCCGAGGTAATAGCCTACGAGGACTTGGGCACAGAGGCCGTAAGAAGGCTTGAGGTCGAGGATTTTCCGGCCATAGTCGTGAACGACGCGCACGGAGGCGACCTGTTTGCCGAGGGCGTCAGGAAGTATAGGAGAGCAAACCCTTGAAGATACTGCTTGAAAAGGACGCGCTCGAAAACCCGCTTATAGAGGAGCTTCTGCGCATAAGCGGGGAAACGCTTAAAAGGTGCTACCAGTGCGGCAACTGCTCAGGCGGATGCCCTGTGTCTTTTGCAATGGACTTAGCGCCCGCACAGGTGATGAGGATGCTCCAACTCGGCAGGATTGACGATGTTCTGCTGGCCAACTCAATGTGGCTGTGCGTGGGGTGTCTTCAGTGCTATTCGAGATGCCCGCAGTCGGTAAGCGTTGCGGCTGTGCTCGAAGGCGTGAGGCAGATGACGCTCAGGAAGGGAGAAGACCACGAGCAGGTAAAGAAAATCCCGGTTCCATTCCTTAAGAGCGCGCCCCAGCAGGCCATAGTGTGCGGCTTCAGAAAGTTCGTAAGTTAGTTTATGTTCATAACCACCCGTCCGTGTTGTCAGGACTGCTGGCTTGAATCCTCACATACTGAAATGTATGCTCCGGTTCAATCCCTTGTCCTTCCTAACATCCGGGCATTTATGAACATAAACTATATATAGCATTACGGCAATTAATCATGCTGAAGATACCCTATTATCCAGGATGCACCCTCAATACCGTTGCAAAGGGCTTTGACTCATCGGCCAGAGAGTCCGCTCTCGCAATGGGCTTTGAGATGGACGAGCTTAAGCAGTGGAACTGCTGCGGCGCTGCATTCCCTATTACGCCCGACAACATCATCGCGCTTACCGCGCCGGCAAAGGTGCTTTCAAACGCAAAAAAGGCCGGCCACTCGCTCACAACGCTCTGCTCGGTCTGCTACAATGTGCTTAAACGCACCAACAAGGTGATGAGAGACGACAGGGTTAAGCGCTCGGCCGTGAACTCCTTCATGGAGGATGACTACGACGGGAGCCTCAATATCACCCACTTCCTCGAAGTCCTGAGAGACACGATAGGGTTTGAGAAAATAAAAGGCATGGTAAAAAAGCCGCTTAAGGGCATCAAGGCCGCGGCCTATTACGGGTGCATGCTTCTCAGGCCCTTTGAGGACATGGGCATAGACAACGCAGAGGCGCCGACAATAATGGAGGATATGTTAAAGGCGCTCGGTGCAGAGCCTGTATTTTTCCCCAACAGGATAGAATGCTGCGGCGCGCATCTCGCCATGAACAATAAGGACATAGTCACCCGGCTTTCGGGACAGGTGCTTACCTCTGCCGTAAGGAGCGGGGCTGAAATCATTGTCACGACCTGTCCGCTCTGCCAGTACAATCTTGAAGAAAGCCAGCCAAAGGTCTCCATTGACGCGCCGGGGTATAAGGATGTTCCCGTAGTCTATTTCACTCAGGTCTTGGGCCTCGCGCTCGGTCAGGACATGGAAAGGCTCGGCTTTGAAAAAAACAAGGTGGACGCAGTAGAGTTGTTCAGGAAAAAGGGGATTATATAGGACCGTCATTGCGAGGCTATCTTTCCAGCCGAAGCAATCCCATCCTGCATCGAAAAACTGGATTGCTTCGCCCCAGGCTCGCAATGACAATATGGGGTGTTCAGCAAGCAAATGTCGTCAGATAGACAGTATTGCATTTACATAATGACGAACAAAAGAAACACCGTCCTTTACACAGGTGTTACCAATGATTTAAAAAGAAGGGGTTACGAGCACAAGGGGAAATTCGTTGAGGGCTTTACCAAAAAATACAACATCAATAAATTGGTTTACTACGAGGTCTTTCAGGACGCCGAGAATGCAATTTTAAGGGAAAAACAAATAAAAGGCGGCTCAAGGGCAAAGAAAATAACGCTTATAAACACTCTTAATCCTGACTGGAATGATTTATATGACGACATATGAGATTGCTTCGGCCTCCGGTCTCGCAATGACGATACGGGGTAACCTATGCCGCGTATAGGCGTTTTCGTCTGCCAGTGCGGGAATAACATAGCCGCGACAGTTGACACAAAGAAGGTCGCCGGGGAGATGAATGACCTTCCGTGCGGGGTGTATACATGCGACTACAAATTCATGTGCTCCTCCCCGGGTCAGGAGATGTTCAAGGATGCCATAAAGGAGCACAAACTCGACAGTGTCATAGTATCGGCCTGCTCGCCTCACATGCACGAGAAGACATTCAGGAAGGCGTCAGAGGCGGCCGGCCTGAACCCCTACAAGTGCGAGATAACCAACATCCGCGAGCAGTGCTCGTGGGTGCACCATGACAAGACAAAGGCCGCGGGCACGGCAAAGAGCATTGACCTCACCCGCATGACCATAGAGCGGCTTAAGAAGAACCAGCCGCTCAAAAAATCCAAGATACCGGTAAAGAAAAAGGCCCTGGTCATAGGCGGCGGCATAGCGGGCATACAGGCCGCGCTCGACATAGCGGACGGAGGCCGCGAGGTCATACTCGTTGAAAGGGAGCCTTCCATAGGCGGCAACATGGCCAAGCTCTCCGAGACCTTCCCGACAATGGACTGCTCCCAGTGCATACTTACGCCTAAGATGGTCGAGGTGGAGCTGAACGATAACATAACGCTCCATACATATTCCGAGGTTGAGAAGGTAGACGGCTACATCGGGAACTTCACGGTTACAATAAGAAAAAAGGCCAGATATGTAAATGAAGATACCTGCACTGGCTGCGGCGAGTGCATAGAAAAATGCCCGTTCAAGGCCGAGAGCGCATTCGAGATGGGGCTTACGAAGAGGAAGGTCATATACACGCCCTTCCCCCAGTCTGTGCCCAACATCCCGGTCATAGACGCGCCCAACTGCCCTAAGCTCCAGAAGGACAAGTGCGGCGCATGCGCCGTGGTATGCGGGCCCAAGTCCATTGACTTTAAGCAGCAGGACAGGCTAATAACCGAAGAGGTAGGCGCAATAGTCGTTGCCACCGGATATTCGCTTATGCCGAACGAAAGGTTCGGCGAGTACGGCTACGGCAAAATCAAGGATGTCATAAGCGGGCTTCAGTTCGAGCGCTTGGCCTCGTCCTCAGGCCCGACGAACGGGGAGATAAGAAGGCCCTCGGACGGCTCAATACCAAAGAGCGTGGTATTCATACAGTGCGCAGGCTCAAGGGACGAGAAAAAAGGCGTATCATACTGCAGTAAGGTCTGCTGCATGTACACGGCAAAGCACACGATGCTATATAAGCACAAGGTGCACGACGGCCAGTCCTATGTGTTTTACATGGACATAAGAAGCGGCGGCAAACGCTACGAGGAATTTGTCAGACGGGCCATAGAGCACGACAAGGCAATGTATCTGAGGGGCCGCGTGTCCAGAGTTTACGAACGGGACGGCAAGATTATCGTTCAGGGCGCAGACACCTTAAGCGGCTCTCAGGTCGAAATTGAGGCGGACATGGTGGTACTCGCTACAGCGATTGTGGCGAGGGACGGGGCAGACACGGTTGCCCAGAAGCTCGGCATAGGCTACGACAAACATAAATTCTACAACGAATACCACCCTAAGCTGAGACCGGTTGAGACCGTTACAGCCGGTATATACCTCGCTGGAACCTGCATAGGGCCAATGGACATACCTGACTCCGTGACTCAGGGGAGCGCGGCCGCGAGCAAGGTGCTCGCCCTATTCTCAGCCGATGAGATGACGCGGGAACCGATTACCGCGCTCGTGAATAAAAACACATGCAACGCGTGCTGGGACTGCGTCACGGCCTGCCCGTATTCTGCGATTGAAAGAGATGCCGTGAAAAACAGGGAAGGTAAAATCACGAGGCAGCTCGCCAAGGTCAACGAAGGCGTGTGCCAAGGCTGCGGTGTGTGCGTTGCCGCGTGCAGGAGCAAAGCCATTGATTTAAAGGGTTATACCGACGAGCAGGTGTTTGCGGCTATAAATGCGTTCTAAGGGATTGAAAATGAAAAAATGCCGCCTTGCGATAACATGGTTCGCCTTTTGGGGCGTTTTTCAGGCATACGCTGTAACAATGGTCATACTTGGCAAATGGAAAAAGCCGGAGGCCTTTCCAGATGAGGCATATAAATCGCTCATCTGGCCTGACATCGTATTCATACCAATGTATATATTGTCGGCTGCGCTTTTATACAGAGGGAAAAAATCCGGCGGCGCATTAGCCGTTTTTTCCGGCGGCGCCGTAACTTACGTGATGATTTATCTGCTGGCCTTATCAGGGCTTCATGGGACCGTAAATTTAGCGTTTGACGGGATATTCCTTGGCCTTAACATCGCGGCCACATTACAGGCCGCCAGAATATTGATATTGTAATTACGAGGACTTGGAGAATGGCCGAACAAACACATATTGAAGGAAGCTTCGAGCCCAAACTAATCGCCTTTGTCTGCAACTGGTGCACATACGCTGGCGCGGATTTGGCCGGAACATCACGGATGGAATACAGGCCCAATGTCCGCATAGTGAAGCTCCCGTGCACAGGCAGGATTGACCCGCTCTTCATAATAAAGGCGTTTGAAAACGGGGCCGACGGCGTGCTCGTATCTGGCTGCCACCCCGGGGACTGCCACTACACAACGGGAAACTACCACGCCAGGAGGCGCTGGATTGCCTTTAAAAACCTGATGGAGTTCGTGGGCATTGATTTAAAGAGGCTCCACTTCTCGTGGGTTTCGGCCTCTGAAGCCGT
>CAYIRV010000028.1:7303-10803 GCA_964365865.1 uncultured Thermodesulfobacteriota bacterium
GATAGGTCATGGAAGAGGCTTTAAGAAAAAAAGCAAGAGAACTCCTCGAAAAAGAAGAGGTCAAGGTTGTTATCGGCTATGGCTGGAACAGGCTCAAGACCCATACCACGCCTGTATTCATAACCAAGCCCGAGGACGCGGAAAGGCTCGTCTTCAACCCTTTGTGCGTAAATAACCTGTCTGTCTATCTTACGAGGAAGTTCAAGGACATTCAGGCCATGGGCAGGCCGGCGATTGTCGCAAAGGGGTGCGACATAAAGAACATAGTCGTGCTCATAACAGAGGCCCAGCTTAAAAGAGAAGATGTCCATATCATAGGCATGACCTGCAACGGCGTGGTCTACAGGCAGGAGCTTTGGAAGGGCGAGTTGCGCCCTGAAATCATGCCCACCAAATGCCATAACTGCGATGTGAGAAACCCTCATGTGGCTGACACCGTAATCGGCGAACCAACGAGCTTTATCCCGCCTGAAAAGCCCACGGGCATGGTCTTTGACAAAATCAAGGAGATTGACTCCAAGTCAAGCGCGGATAAATGGGAATTCTGGCTCAACGAATTCTCGCGCTGCATAAAGTGCTATGCCTGCCGTCAGGTATGCTCGCTCTGCTACTGCGAGAGGTGCATAACGGAGAAGAACATGCCGCAGTGGATAGAGACATCCGCGCATCCGAGGGGCAATCTTTCGTGGAACCTTACGAGGGCCATGCACCTCGTGGGAAGGTGCACATTCTGCGGCGAGTGCGAAAGGGCATGCCCTGTGAACATACCCCTGAACCTCGTAAACCAGAAGATGATACAGGTGGTAAAAGACTCTTTCGGATTTTCATCGGGCCTCGATATGGCTGTGCATCCGCCCATGATAGTATTCAGCCCTGATGACAAGGAAAACTTCATAAAATGACCATATGAATAAATATCTGCTAAAAAAAGACAAGCTCAACAGCCTCATAAGCGGAGTTGCCTCGTCGGGCGGAAGGTTCGTAGCGCCCGGCATAGAGGCGCGTCAGGTGGTATTCAAAGAGGTGCGCTCTACCGGGGAGATTGCCGAGGACTACATACTTCCAAGAAATTCATACAAGGAATGGCTCTTTCCCCAGACCGAGGCCATAGCGGAATTTACCATACTCAAAAACAACATAACCCTCTCCCCTGTGGAGACAACCGCGCCAGACACGGTCATATTCGGCGTCCGGCCGTGCGAGGCCGCGTCCCAGAGGTCATTGAAGTCAGTCTTTACATGGGGCTGTGTGGATGAATCTTACACGAAAAGGGAGGACAAGGCCGTAGTAATCACCATCGCCTGCACAAAGGCAGACAATGCCTGCTTCTGCACCACGGTCGGCATATCCCCTGAGACAAAGGACGGCTCTGACATATACCTCATGGAGACGGAATCCGGGGACTATGTTGCGGAGGCGCTTACTGAAAAAGGAGCCGCGCTCGCAAAGAAACATCCCGCGGCTTTTGAGAAAAGCCCCACCGCCGGCATTGCCGTTAAAAGGCTTTTCATCCCGGAAAAAATCAAGGGCATTGACCTTGAAGCTATAAAAAAGCGGCTTTCAGACAGGACCCATTACGACAGCCCCCTATGGGCTGAGCTTGCGAGGAAATGCATAGGGTGCGGGGCGTGCACATATTCGTGCCCGACCTGCCACTGCTTTGACATAATAGACGAAGGCGGGGCCTATCAGGGCGAGAGGAGGAAGAACTGGGACTCCTGCCAGTTCGACCTTTTCACGCTTCACGCGAGCGGCCATAACCCGCGGGACACGCAATACAAGAGGTGGCGGAACCGCTTCATGTGCAAGTTCCACATATACCCGGTTAAGTTCTCGTCCACAGGCTGCGTTGGCTGCGGCAGGTGCATAAGGGTATGCCCTGTGAGGCAGGACATTACCGAAGCAATGGAGGCTTTCTCAAAGTAATATGAACGCCCTTTATTTGCCGAACCTCGTAACAATCGAGGACATATACGAAGAGACCCCGGATGTGCGCTCATTCAGGCTCGTGTTCAGGGATGAAAAGACGCGGGATTCATTTGACTTCAAGGCAGGCCAGTTCGGGCTTTATTCGGCCTTCGGCCTCGGGGAGTCCACACTCTGCATAGCGTCGCCGCCAACGAGAAAAGGATACTTCCAGTGCACATTCAGGAAGACCGGCAGGGTTACTTCAGGGCTTTTTGACCTCTCTGTCGGGGATACGATGGGGTTCAGGGGCCCTTACGGAAACCACTTCCCTATTGACGAATGGAAGGGAAAAAACATCGTGTTTATTGCAGGCGGCATAGGGCTCCCGCCTGTGCGTTCGGTCATATGGAATTGCCTTGACAAGAGGGAAGAGTTCGGCGATATAACTGTGGTGTACGGGGCAAGGACCGTCTCTGACCTCGTGTATAAGAACGAGCTTAAACACTGGCAAGAACGGCCTGACATGACGCTTATAACAGCCGTTGACCCAGGGGGCCAGACCCCGGACTGGACGGGAAAGGTCGGGTTCGTGCCCACTGTGCTCGCGGAGGCCGCGCCAAAGGCCGAAAACACGGTTGCCGTCATATGCGGGCCGCCGATAATGATAAAATTCGTGCTCAACGCCCTTAATAAACTCGGGTTCAGTGACGAGGATGTATATACCACGCTCGAAAACAAGATGAAGTGCGGGGTAGGCAAATGCGGCAGGTGCAATGTCGGAGATGTTTATATCTGCAAGGAAGGCCCTGTGTATTCCGCCGCGGAGATAAAGAGGATGTATAACGATTTCTAATCGGTTATCGGCTTAAGGAGCAGTCATGGCTAAAGACAACAAAAAGCCGCTCGCAACCGGCGACAGAACCATTCCGCCCCCTGGCGCAAAGATGATACCCATATACATAATGGGCCGGGAATACATGGTGCCCGAAACCCTCACCATAATGAAGGCCGTGGAATACGCGGGATACAAGTACATACGCGGGTGCGGGTGCAGGGGCGGCATATGCGGGGCATGCGGCACATTCTACCGCTTCATAGGCGACTATAAGCTTAGGAGCGGCCTCGCGTGCCAGACCGTGGCCGAGCCTGACATGATAATAATGCAGCTCCCGTTCTTCCCGTCCAACAGGCCCGGCTACTCGCTCGACGACATACAGGGCGACCCGCACGAGGAACTGAGGAGGCTCTACCCGGAGGTCTTCAAGTGCGTGGGCTGCGGCACATGCACGAGGACCTGCCCGATGGACATAGATGTCATGGACTACATCGCCCTCATGAAGAGGGGGGACTTGAAGGGCGCGGCCTTAAAGAGCTTCGACTGCGTAATGTGCGGTCTTTGCGCTGCCCGCTGCCCGGCGCAGATATCGCAGTTCACGGCCGCCATGTTCATCCGCAGGGTGAACGGAAGGTATCTCCTGCCCGCCGCCAAACACCTCGCCAAAAAGGTCGAGGATGTAAAGAGCGGCAAGTACGAGAGCATGTTGAAGGAGCTCAACTCCATGAAGCAGGAAGATGTCAAAAAGCTTTATGTG
>CAYIRV010000029.1:0-10755 GCA_964365865.1 uncultured Thermodesulfobacteriota bacterium
CTCGGGACTGATCGGCCAAGCCCTGCTCGAGCGGCGACAAGGCCGCGGACAAGGCCGATATTGTGCTTGCAAAGGACAAGGACAACTCGGACGCAAAGGTTCTGCTCGCCGCCACCCTCGCAGGAAAGGGCAGGCACGACAAGGCGGTTGCAATGGTTGATTCCGCCCTTGCCTCGAAACCCGCGGCCATAGGGCCGTATATGTCCGGCGCAGGGGTCTACCTCGCGTCAGGCAAGGCTGAAAAGGCCGTTCAAGCGCTTAAAGAGGCTGTTTTAATCAAAGGCGATTCCATTGAGCCGAGGATTGTGCTCTATAATATATACATAAGGACAGGCAAGGCCGCGGAGGCCGAGGCGGTGCTTAAGGACGGGCTTGAAAAGGCGCCTGAGAGCAGGGATTTAAAGCTCGCGCTCGCAGGCTACTATGTCGCAAGCCGGAGATTCGGCGAGGCGGAGAATATCTACTCATCAATCATATCCGCAAAGCCGGAAGACCACGGCGCATACCTTATGCTCGCGGAGTTTTATGTATCGTCAAACAAGCCGCTAAACGCGGAGGATACGCTTAAAAAGGGCATAGAAAAAAATCCTGAGGCCGCAATCTTGAGAAAGAGGCTCGCGGAGATTTACCTCGATGGAAAGAAGGGCAAAGAGGCCAATGAGCAGATAGACCTGGTTCTGAAAAAAAGCCCCAAGGACCCATACGGGCTGTATCTGAGGGGGAGGCTGAGGCTTACCGAGCGCAAGGTGAGCGAGGCCATAGATGACCTGTCCGCATCTGTCAAGGACGACCCGTCTTTTCCGAGGGCCCACTACTTTCTCGGGCTCGCCTATCAGGCAAGCGGGAACCTCAATACCGCGAAGGCCGAATTGAGCGAGGCCGTAAAGCAGGCCCCGGGGTTCTTTACCGCCAGGCTCGCGCTCGCCTCCATTTATATGGCCACGGGAGACCATAAGCTCGCATCAGATGAGATTGAAAAGGTGAGGAAGGCCTTTCCGGATAACCCTGAAGTGAATATCATCCTCGGGGATATAAAGCTCGGTCAGAGGAAGCCTGACGAGGCCAAGAGGTACTACGAGGCCGTTACGGCCAGATACCCTGATGACCCGAGGGGCTATGTAAAGCTCGGTATAATCGCCCAGATTAAGGGAAACAGCAAGGCCGCGCTCGTTGAGTTTGAAAAGGCGCTTTCCAAAAGGCCGGGCATGGCCGATGTCCTCGGCATGGTGGCGGCAGTGCACATTTCGTCAAAGGAGCCGGGTAAGGCCGTAGACAGGCTCCAATCGGCCATAAAGGATTCGCCGGATAATCCGGCGCTCTATCACCTTCTCGCGCGCGCATATATCGTCATGAACGACCTTGTCAAGGCAGAGGAGGCGCTTAAGAAAACGATTGAGGTCAATAGCGGCTACATTGACGCGTACTTCGACCTCGGCGGCATATACACCCGGAGAGGCAATTCCGAAGAGGCCGTGAGCCAGTACAAGGAGGCCGTCAAGCTCAACCCGAAACACCTGCCGTCGTACATGGTCTTAGGCGTGCTGTATGAGAAGGCGGGCAAGACCGATGAGGCCATCGAGAGCTATAAGTCCGCCCTCAATGTTAACCCCAAGTTCGCGCCTGCGGCCAACAACCTCGCATGGCTGTATGCCGAAAAGGGCGGCAACATCGACATGGCCCTCACTCTCGCAGAGACCGCAAAGGAAGCGGCCCCTGACCATCCGGCCATATCCGACACGCTCGGGTGGATATACTACAAAAAGCAGGCATATCTGAAGGCCGTATCCCTTTTAAAGGAGAGTTCCGAGAAGCAGCCCGATAACCCGGTCATACGCTACCATCTGGGCATGGCTTACTATAAGAAGGGGGAGCTCAAGCTCGCAAAGGCCGAGCTTAAGGAATCTCTCAGGCTGAACCCGGGCCATGAGGCGGCTGAGGAGGCGAAAAAGGCCCTCGCTGAAATCAAGTAACGCTGCCGGGCCGGTGATTTCCCCTGAAAATGCCCCACTGTCCTTACAGCCGCCCCCAGAGCGCCTTCGCGAAAATTTGTTGAAAATGTTAAATAGTATGGTAGTATTAATAGGTCTCCTGAGGTTCCCCTTTTTTGTATTTGATAATCCTGATTCTTTTTAACCGGGCCGCTTCCGTGAGGAATCTCTTTGCCCTGTTCTTGAAAATCAACTGACAGCGGAGTCAAATGGCCATTAGAGTTATGCTTGCATTCGGGAATATGCTTTTTGCCGAGGGAATATCAATGCTCCTTGATGGCGACAAGGATATTTCGGTTATTGAAACGTTAAAGCCGGATGCCAAGTGCACGGCCCATGCGCTCGGCTCCATTGCCCCTGACATAATCCTTGCCGACTTCGGCACCCTTTACAATTCCCTGCCTGACCTCGAAAAGCTGAGGAAAAAGTCCCATGTAATACTCGTTGACACGAACTGCGGCAGGGACAACCTCGTTACAGCCATACTCAAGAAAAAGCTCTCAGGCGTGCTCCTCGGCAACTCCACGACAGAGCAGCTTAAGAAGGCCGTGAAGGTGGTGGCGAACGGGGAGTTGTGGATAGACAGGGTCTCTTTCAATGACCTCCTGTCAGGCATGAACGCGCTCGGAAACGACAAGCTCTCGATGATGTCGGGGAGGGAGAAGGAAATCATCGGGCTCGTGGGCCAGGGGTTCAGGAATAAGGAGATAGCAGGGAGACTCAACATAAGCGAGCCGACCGTCAAGACGCATTTAGGCCGCATCTTCCAGAAGCTCAATGTCAGGACAAGGTCCGAGCTCGTAAGCTACTCCATAAAGAATAACGACATGAGCAACCACAGCGCCTTCAACAACCACATCGTCCAGAGCAAGCCCTGACTTTAGAGGCGCCCTACAACGAGCAGCTTTTTGGCGGGCGATGCCCACCCTACATACCCGCTCCCCCTTTTCATCCGAGTCTCTTTTTTACGCTGAGCGCATGCGCGGTGAGGCCCTCAAGTTCAGCGAACCTTTGGATGCTTGAGCCGAGCGCCTTAAGCCCTTTTGCGCTGAATTCCATAACGTTCGTTTTTTTCATGAAATCATCGGCTGACAACGGGGAGGAGAATCGGGCCGCGCCTCCTGTGGGGAGCGTGTGGTTAGGGCCCGCGATATAATCCCCTGCGGCCTCCGGGGTATTCCTTCCGAGAAAGACAGCCCCTGCGTTCCTTATAAGGTTCAGCGCTGTCTTCGGGTTTTTCACGAAAAGTTCGAGATGCTCAGGGGCTATGCGGTTGGCTACTTGAGCGGCCTCTTCTAAGCTGTCAACAACTACAATCAGCCCGTAGCGCGCAAGTGATTTCGATGCAATGCCCTGCCTTCCCAGCCTTTTAAGCCCTTCTCCGAGCGCCTTTTTAACTGAATTTGCCATGACAATGGATGTGGTAACGAGGATGCTTGATGCAAGCTCGTCGTGCTCGGCCTGAGAAAGCATGTCGGCCGCGAGCCATGAGGCATGGCCTGTGCCGTCGTTTATTATGAGGATTTCGCTCGGCCCGGCTATCATGTCAATGCCGACTGTCCCGTATACGAGCCTCTTGGCGGTCGCCACATAGATATTGCCCGGGCCTGTAATCTTGTCCACCTTTGGGATGGATTCCGTGCCAAAGGCGAGGGCGCCGATTGCCTGCGCGCCGCCCACGGTAAATATGCGGTCAACCCCTGAGATATTTGCCGCGGCCATGACATAAGGGTTTACGCCGTCCTTTGACACAGGCGTTGTCATGACGACTTCTTTTACGCCCGCGACCCTTGCCGGGAGCGCGTTCATAAGGACCGTGGAAGGGTAGGCGGCCTTGCCTCCGGGCACATAAATGCCCGCCCTCTCAACAGGGGTTGCCTTTACGCCGAGGAGATTCCCGTATCTGTCCTTGAATGACCACGAACCGCTTAGAGCCGCCTTTGAGTGAAAGGTCTCTATCCTCTTTGCGGCAAGCTCGATGAGTCTTAAATCCTTTTTAGGCACCTTGTCGAGCGCTCTTTTTACATCCTTTTCCGCTACCTCAAGCCTTGAAAGGCGCACACCGTCAAACCGCCTTGTGTATTCTATAACGGCCTTGTCCCCGCGCCTTTTTACCGCAACGAGAATGTCCGTTACCGCCTTTTCCACCCGGGCCGTGTCAGACAGGCCCCGGGCCGCAACCGAAGCAATGACCGACTTGAATCCAGCGTCTTTTGAGCTTATGAGCCTCATCTGCCGGAAGCCTTTTTGAGCATTTCGACAAGCCCTTTAATCCTCTTGGGTTTTGTCTTGAGGGACGCCCTGTTGCATATGAGTCTTGAGGATACCTTCATTATCTCCTCGACCTCGACAAGGCCGTTCTTCTTTAAGGTCTCTCCTGTCTGAACGAGGTCAACTATCCTTTCCGAAAGACCGAGAAGCGGAGCGAGTTCTATCGAGCCGTAGAGTTTTATTATGTCAACCTGTATCCCCTTGTCGAGGAAGTGTCTGAGGGTTATGTTCGGGTATTTTGTGGCGACCCTCACATGGGTCCAGCTCGACGGGTTGTCCTTTTTCCTGAGAGATACCGGCTCGGCCACCACCATCCTGCAGGCGCCGATATTCAAATCCAACGGCTCATAGATGTCCTTCTCCTGCTCCATGAGCACATCCTTGCCTGCGACCCCGGCATCAGCCGCGCCGTACTCGACATATGTCGGAACATCCTGACTCCTTACCACCATGAACCTAAGCCCGTGGGCGAGTCCCTCGAAGATGAGCTTTCTGTCGTCGTCCAACATCGCGCCTATGCGTATGCCGGCGCGGGCGAAGAGGCCGACCGACTCCTTAAGGATCCTGCCTTTCGGAAGCGCTATGGTCAGGATGTCATCCGTTCCGGTCTCTTTGCATTTGCTCGCCCCACGCCTTATTCCTCTCTTGCCTGCGGGGGGAGGCAGGAGGGGGAGGCTTATTCCTTTATTTTTTTTCATTCCCTGTGCCTTTTGATGTTGGCCCCGAGGGCCTTGAGCTTCTCCTCGATTCTTTCGTAGCCTCTGTCGAGGTGGTATATCCTCGTAACATCGGTAATGCCTTCGGCCACAAGCCCTGCGAGGATAAGAGAGGCGCTCGCCCTCAAATCAGTCGCCATAAGTGGCGCGCCGCTTAAGGTCTTGACCCCACGCACCACGGCGGCCCTGCCCTCGACCGTGATATTGGCGCCCATGCGCCGGAGTTCCCCCACATGCATGAACCTGTTCTCAAATACCGTCTCTGTTATCACGCTCAAGCCGTTCGCTATGGTCATCATGGCCATGATTTGCGCCTGCATGTCCGTTGCGAAGCCCGGATAAGGCTGGGTCTTTACATCAACGCTCCTTATGGGCCAGTCTCCTATGACCCTGACCCCGTCCTTTTCCTCTATGATTTCCGTCCCGGCCTCCTTGAGCTTGAGGGTTAGGGAGTCGAGGCAGTCAAGCGGGCAGTCCTTTAAGAGGACATTGCCTCTGGTCATGGCCGCGGCGGCCATGAATGTGCCGGCCTCTATCCTGTCCGGGATGACCCGCGCCTCAAAGGGCTTCAGCGCGTTTACGCCTTCTATCTTTATTATGTCGGTTCCCGCCCCTGTTATGCGCGCACCCATTTTATTGAGGGTCTCGGCGAGGAATACCACCTCTGGTTCGAGCGCCGCGTTTTCGAGCACCGTTACCCCGTCCGCGAGCACGGCAGCGAGCATGAGGTTTTCGGTGCCGGTTACGGTAACGGTGTCGAAGAAAATCTTCGCGCCTTTGAGATTCCGGGCCGCGACATTCACGTACCCGTGCTCCACGGTAACCTCGGCCCCGAGCCGCTGAAGTCCTTTTATGTGCAGGTCAACGGGCCTCGCGCCTATGGCGCAGCCGCCGGGCAGCGACACCCGCGCCTTCTTGAACCGGGCCGCGAGCGGGCCGAGGACGAGGACAGAGGCCCGCATCGTCCTTACGAGGTCGTACGGCGCCTCGCATAGATTAATCTCCGGCATCCTGAGCTTAAGGACGCCTTTTTCCCTGTCATAGACGACCTCTCCACCGAGATGTCTGAGGAGTTTGATGAATGTGTCAATGTCCTTGAGCCTCGGCACATTTGTGATGGTGCTCCAGCCGTCAACGAGGAGCGAGGCGGCCATGAGCGGCAATACCGCGTTCTTTGCCCCGCTTATCCGGACCTCTCCCGTAAGCCTGTTCCCGCCTTCTATTACTATTTTATCCATAGGCATCCCATAATCAGGGGATTATTTATGCGCCAACGGCCTCTGTGCCCTTGAGGGCCTCGGTCTGGTAGTGCGCTATTATGCTGTCGGTAAGCTCCTGTATATCGCCGTCGAGGATTTCATTAAGTCTGTAGAGCGTAAGTCCGGCCCTGTGGTCTGTTACCCTGTTCTGCGGGTAGTTGTATGTGCGGATTTTCTCGCTCCTGTCGCCTGTGCCGACCTGTTGTTTTCTATCGAGGGCGATTTTCTGCTGCTGCTCCCGCGTCTTCTTGTCGAGGAGCCGGGCCAGCAGTATCTTCATGGCCTTCTGGCGGTTCTTGTGCTGGCTTTTCTCGTCCTGACATGAGACAACGAGGCCGGTGGGCAGGTGGGTCATCCTCACGGCGGTCTCGACCTTGTTCACATTCTGGCCCCCGTGGCCTCCGGCCCTGAAGGTGTCAACCCTGAGTTCATCCGGCTTTATCTCGACCTCCACTTCTTCGGCCTCAGGCAGCACCGCCACGGTGACGGTTGATGTGTGCCTTCTTCCCGATGCGTCCGTCTCAGGCACCCGCTGGACCCTGTGGACGCCGCTCTCGTATTTGAGCCTCGAATACGCCCCTTTTCCCTCTATATTGGCTATGACCTCCTTAAGCCCGTTAAGCCCGGTGGGGCTTGAGCTTAACACCTCGGTCTTCCAGCCGTGTATCTCCGCGTATCTCGAATACATCCTGTATAGCTCTGACGCGAAAAGCGCGGCCTCCTCTCCTCCGGCGCCGGCCCTGATTTCGAGTATGACGTTCTTTTCGTCGTTGGGGTCATTGGGGAGCAAGAGGATTTTGATTCTGGATGAAAGCTCCGCAAGCCTCTTTTGAAGCGCCGGAAGCTCCTCCTTCGCCATCTCCCTTAATACCTCGTCCTTTCCTTCGAGGGCCTTTTTGTATTCCGCTGTTTCGGCCTCCACATCCTTATACTCTCTGCCTGCATCCACGAGCGCCGTAAGCGAGGAGTGCTCTTTCGCGCAGCTCTTGTAGAGCGTCTGGTCGGCTATTGTATCCGGCATGGCAAGCAGCCCGGACAACTCGGCGTATCTTCTATCGGCTTCTTCGATGCGCGCTTTAAGCATTTTTAAAATACCTGATTACGATGTGGGTTAATGGGGCAAGTTTTTGCGGCCCGGAGACAACAAGTCAAAAGGAGGAGGATTAGAGGCCCTTGAACTTCCGCCTGATTTCCTTGGGCCTTCCGCAGGTCATCGCCCCTTCGTTGCATTGGCCCCTTACGCAGGAAGGGCCGGCGTCCATGAATATGAAGGGCGCGGCTTTTTTTGCCTCCGCGAGCATGAGCGCGGCCATGTCCCGGATTTCCCACTGCGCCCTCTCGCAGCAGCGGAGCTTGAAGAAATGCAGAAGCTCGCGCGCGTTCATGGTTACGATAATCTTGGTCTCGGCCGCGTTCGGGAGCAGGTAGCGCGCGTCCTCCTGAGGAACGCCCTCGGCCGTAAGTTCCGCGTAGAGTTTGTAGGCGCGTTTTATCGCGCTGTCAAACCGTTTTTTTTGAGCAGGGTCTTTTGCTATGGAGGCCGGGGTTACATAGTCCGGCCCGCTCATCCTGACATACCGCTGGCTCTGCTGCGAGTATGACGCCAGACGGTGGCGGACAAGCTGATGCGAGGTGGCGCGCGATATGCCTTCTATGCCGAAGGTGAACGAGGCGTGTTCGAGGACCGAGGTGTGCCCCATGCTTAGTATCCGGGAGAGGAACTTCTCATATGAGGCGCCTCTGGACTTGTCCCTGAGTTCTTCTATGGCAGAGGCCGAATAGCAGAGCCTTGCCGCCATGTAGACCGTCCTCTCAGGCTCCGGCGTGTGGTTTAGGAGCGCTACCTTCAAATAAAGGGCCTCCGCTTAAGCCTTCGGCGCAATGATGTTGCCGTACCTCTTTTTGAACTTCTCCACCTTGCCCGCGGTGTCAATGAACTTGTGCTTTCCGGTGTAGAACGGGTGGCAGCTGGAGCATATCTCTACGGATATGTCGTCCTTCTTGGTTGACCGCGTTTCCGCCGAGGCCCCGCAGCCGCAGCGTATGGTGGTCTTTTCATATGCGGGATGGATGTCTTGCTTCATAACCACAACCTCCGTTTAGGCTTATTGCCTGTAAACTTAAATTATCATTTTAGCAATTGAACCGGCCAATGGCAAGAAAAATATTTAAAAACAGGGCATTTGCTTTATTTGGTTGACAACCCCGCGTAATTTCCTGTAAATTATAGGCTTTACATAAGGGCTGCCCCATGAAGATTAAGGTTGACGATATCCCGGAGGCAGGGCTCAGGCTCGAGGTCAAGGAGCAAGGCAAGGCCCTCGATGCCCTTGCCGATGGATTAGATTTTTCCATACTCTCTCCGGTTGACGCCGTACTCGACATAGTCAAGACCGGGGACGGGGCCAATGTATCCGGCCAAATGCGGACAAGCCTCGAATTCACATGTTCGCGTTGTCTTAAGCGGTTTGTGAGCGATGTTGACACCGTGTTTAACGCATACTATGTAAGCGGAAAGGCCGAGGCCGTGGAAAAAGGGCTTCAGACCGGGGACATGGAGATAAACTTCCTCGAGGATGGCGCCATTGACACTGACGATGTGCTCATGGGCCAGCTCTCGCTCGATGTCCCGATGCAGCCGCTTTGCAGCGAGGGCTGCAAGGGCCTGTGCAAGAGCTGCGGGGAGGACCTGAACCAGGGAGAGTGTTCCTGCCAGGCCGGGGAAAAGGGCGATCTGCGGTTTGCAAGGCTTAAAGACTTCAAGGTAAAATAAAAAAGGACGAAAACATGCCGAATCCAAAGAAAAGACATTCGAGATGCAAAAGGGGCAACAGGCGAAGCCACGACCATCTTAAAAAGCCGGCTCTTTCCACCTGCTCCCATTGCAACGAGCCGAAACAGCCCCACCATGTGTGCCTCAGCTGCGGCAACTACAGGGGGCGCGCTGTTATCAGGAAGGAAGAGGAGGCCTAAAGACATGGCCTTGCCGGAACCCCGGCACGCGGCGCCGCTGCTTGGCGGTCATTTGCCGTTCAAGGAAGCGGCGCTCTTTTTGCGCGAGCGGCCCTGCGTCTTAAAGGGGCCGGGGCAGGGCCCTTCAACAGGTCTTTTTGCCGGGGTGATATGAAAATCGCGGTAGACGCCATGGGCGGGGACTATGCCCCGCAGTCCGTTGTGGAAGGAAGCCTTCAGGCCGCGGTCGAGTTCGGGATACACATAATCCTCGTGGGGGACAAGGTCCGCGTGGAGAGCGAGCTCAAGAGGCACAAGGCCGAGAGGCTTAAGAACATCTCCGTGGTCCACGCCTCGGAGGTCGTCGGCATGGACGAATCCCCTATTCAGGCAATCAGGCGCAAGAAGGACTCCTCCCTCAAGGTGTGTTTTGACCTGGTCAAGAGCGGCTCCGCGAGCGCGGTTGTAAGCGCCGGCAACTCCGGCGCGGCCATGGCCGCCGCGATAATTCTCCTTAAAAAGCTCAAGGGTGTTGACAGACCCGCGATTGCCGTTACGGTCCCGACGATGAAGGACCCGGCGGTGCTCCTCGATGTGGGCGGCAATGTTGATTGCAAGCCCGCGCACCTCGTGCAGTTCGCCATCATGGGCGATGTCTATGCCCGGTTCATGCTCAAAAAGGAAAGGCCCATGATAGGGCTTCTTTCAAACGGCGAGGAGGAGTCCAAGGGCAACGAGCTTACGAGAGAGACCCACGCCGTCTTAAAAAACACACCCCTTAACTACATAGGATATGTCGAGGGCGATGATATATATCGCGGCGTCGTTGATGTGGTGGTTACCGACGGGTTTGTTGGCAATGTGGTGCTGAAACTCAGCGAGGGGCTTGTCGAGGCCGTAACATCCATGCTTAAGAAGGAAATCATGGCGAGCGTATCCTCGAAGATAGGCTATATGCTCGCAAAGGGCGCCTTCGCTAAACTCAAGAAAAAGATTGATTACGCGGAGTACGGCGGCGCGCCGCTATTGGGGGTTGACGGCATATGCATGATAAGCCACGGCAGGTCAAGCCCCAAGGCCATAAAGAACGCCGTCTTGCGGGCGCACGAATATTCCAAGGCAAAGGTCAACGGCTTCCTCATGGAGGAGATAGCGAGGAGCGCGGACATTATGAGGATTACCGGCGCGGCCGGTAAAGAGGCGAGCGGGGGGTAAGCCATGCTCCGGGCACGGATTCTCGGCACAGGCTCATATGCGCCGCCAAAGGTCCTCACGAACCACGACCTCGAGGCGATTGTGGAGACCTCTGACAAGTGGATTTTAACGAGGACAGGAATAAAGGAAAGGCGTATATCGGTAAGCGACACGACCAGCGACATGGCCGCGAAGGCCGCGAAGGCCGCGCTCAAGGCCGCCGGCCTGACCCCCAAGCAGATAGACCTTGTCGTTGTCGGCACTGTTACCCCTGAAATGACATTCCCCTCCACGGCCTGCTTTGTGCAGTCCTCGCTCGGCATAAGGAGCGGGGCCGCTGCGTTCGATGTGTCGGCCGCATGTTCGGGCTTTCTC
>CAYIRV010000030.1:0-10698 GCA_964365865.1 uncultured Thermodesulfobacteriota bacterium
GACGAGGCAGGAAGCCGAGGAATGGAGGCCGGGCTAAGAGCAAGTATATTTAATGCCCGCGGCCCTTGCCGTTTTCCCTTTTCCTTGCGTGCTGGATCCTGACCTTTTTGCCTTTCATGACGCTGTCGTTTATGGCGAGGATGACCTTGTCGGCAAGGTTTGACGGGACCTCTACGAAGCTGAATCTATCAAAGACCGCTATGTTGCGGATATTCTGCGCCGGGATGCCGGCCTCGGCCGAGATGGATTTTACTATGTCGCCCACCATTATCTTGTCCAACTTGCCGATGGTCATAAAGAGGCGCACCGAATCCTTATCCTTTTTATCTCCGCCGTAAGTTTCCGGCTCCGTTGTCTCTTCCATGGCCCCCTGGCCGGACAGCATGCTCAGTGCCGCGGCCGCGACATCCTCAGGAGAATGTTTCAGAAAGAGCCTGTTTGTCAGAGGGTAAAAGCTCGTGTGCTTTCCTTCTTTGATCAATTCCGCCAAGCTGCCCGCGAGTTCCTCTTCCTTCGCCTGCCTGACCTGCTCTTTCGTGGGCAGGCTTCCTCTTTTTATGCTGGTCTTCGCAGACTGCTCGATGAGCCTCAACTGGCGGTACTGCCGGGGGCTAACGAGCGTAATGGCGATTCCCGATTTGCCCGCCCTGCCTGTCCGGCCTATCCTGTGTATGTACCCCTGCGGGTCCTGAGGGATGCTGAAGTTTATGACATGAGAGACATCCGGGATGTCGAGGCCGCGGGCCGCGACATCGGTGGCCACTAATATGTCTATGTCCCCTTTTTTGAAGGCGCGTATCATCTCATCCCTGTGGCTCTGTGTGAAGTCCCCGTGGATTGCTCCGGCGGGATAGCCCATCTGCCGAAGTTTCCCGGACACCTCGTCCACCTCTCTTTTTGTATGGCAGAAGACAAGGGTGAGCGACGGGCCTTCGACATCCAGAAGACGGGTGAGGGCGTTTAGCTTGCCTTCCTCGCGGACCTCGTAGAAAACCTGCTTGATTTTGGCCACCACCATCTCGCCGGCGTCCACGGTCAGGTGCACGGGCTTTTCCATGTAGTTTTTCGCTATGCGGATGATTTCCTTCGGCATGGTGGCGGAAAAAAGCATGGTCTGCCTCCCCTTGGGCGTTTCGCCGAGGATTTCCTCGATGTCGTCTATGAAGCCCATGTTAAGCATCTCATCGGCCTCATCAAGGACCACTGTCTTGATTTCCTTGAGCACAAGGGTCTTCCTGTGGATGTGGTCTATCACGCGGCCCGGCGTGCCTACGACGATGCCTACGCCTCTTTTCAGGCTCCTTATCTGAAGCTCGATGGATTGCCCTCCGTAGACAGGGAGGGCAATAGCGCCTGCCCGCGCGCCGATTTTATTAATCTCCGCGGACACCTGAACCGCAAGTTCCCGCGTGGGGGCAAGGACTATGGCGTAAGGGTATTTGCCGCTGACCTCAGGCCGCTGCTCTATAAGCGGGATGCCGAAGGCCGCGGTCTTGCCTGTGCCTGTCTGCGCCTGCCCGATTATGTCCTTTTTCTGAAGGGCCGGTGGAATAGTCAACTTTTGTATTGGCGTGGGCTCTTCAAAGCCCATGTCCGAAAGCGCCACCAAGACCTTATCGGAAATGCCGAATTCGTAAAAACTCTTGTAAACCAATGGGTTCTCCTTTAATTTAAAAATTCCCTGCAGCTTGCTACAGGGTTTCCATGATTTCCCTCCCGTCAAGGGGGAGGCTTCAATCGCCCCCTTCCTTTGCCTCTCCCCACTTGTGGGGGAGGGTTAGGGTGGGGGGCTTTGGATACCCTGTAGCTTGTTGCAGGGTGGTTCATCTGCCTGATTAATAAGGACAAGGATAAAGGCGGACCGTCTTTCCATGCCCAGGGGCCGGCCACATGCCGGGGGTTTCCTTCAGATGGTTTGAGTTTAGTGTGGCCGCTTTCTTAACAGAGCATCAATAACGGGTGTCAAGCTGCATAGGCCGTGATGCGTGAAGCGTCATTTAACGCATCACGCATCATGGGTTTTCCATTACCATGCCGCGCTCCCGGCCCTGCTCATAAAAAGCCTTCCAGTCTATTGGAGTCCCTGCGGAGTCCCGGACCCGTGGCTTTTCGTTCCTTCATCTGAGAGGAGCGGGGGTGTTGTTTCAGAATCCTGTTTCTGGCTTACGGTTTTCTGTAAACGTTTTTGTTTTTTTTCTTCCTGTTTCTTTTGACGAAGCAACTCTTTCTTTCGCTTTTCGCCCTTATATACGCCGGCATGTTTTGTCAAATCCGCCTCCTTTAGCTGTTCATGGCCGCCTTGCCTCTGCCTGCCCCATTGGGGCCATGGCTCTGGGATTTGCGGGTATGGAATTTACGGATGAAAAGCCTTATCAGGCCGACCCATCCGAAGGATGGGTCGGCCTGAACAAATTTTGGGTTTTTCAGCAACCTGTTAGAGCCTGTTCTGAATAATCGGGTTTACCCCGAAACACATAAAGCCGTGGTTCGGGGTAAACCGTTGTTCCAATTACCACCTGCCCTTCTTTCCACCGAAAGAACCGCCGCCGCCTCCTCCGGGCCTTCCTTTTCCTGAAGGCCGGCCTTTTTCGGTTTGAGGCCGCGCTTCATTGACTATAAGACTCCTTTCCATGAGCGTGGAGCCGTTAAGAGTGGAGATAGCCTTTGCGGCTTCCTCGTCATTTGCCATTTCAATAAATCCAAACCCCTTTGAGCGTCCGGTTTCGTCTGTGATTATTTTTACTGATTGAATCTCTCCTAATGCCGCGAATGCCTCCCTTAAGTCGTCTTCGCTGGTCCTGTAAGAGAGGTTCCCCACATAAAGCTTCTTCGCCATCTTCCTTCCTCCTTTGCGATGTGTTATGTGAAATGTTTTTATTTCTGCTTCAAAAAACGAACAATTATAGCACACAATTATAATGAAACAAACATTTTTACACAAAAAATGCCTCAAATAGAACTAATGGAACCTCTGATTTGTTCCTCGCTCCGTCATTGCGAGCGCGTGAGCCAAAGCCCTGAGTGAAACGAAGGGGAAGCAATCTCGTCCCTTAGGCAAAAACCCTGCGGTTCAAGTTTGCAACTTGAACCCATAAGTTCGTGTGTATTAAAGATGATGCGTTTTTTTTGCGATTACGAAATAAAAGGTTCAGGTTCCAACCCTGTGCCAAACCTGAACCCGCAAACCCGCAAGCGTTGGCGCGCAGCGTCTCAGTCAAGGGGAACTGTAAAAAATCTTAATCATTGTCCAATTATTTTACAAATACTCAGGTCTTCTCAAACTCGCTGAAAATATTGAGGTTTATGTTGCTTTCAGATTTACAGCCTTTTCAGGCTGTAAAATTTCTTTACACACTCAATTAGTCCTATTTTTAAAAGTATTAATAAAATCAAAGTGTTGTATCGTGCATTGGAATTGGCATGTCTTTTGCTACTATATATTATTACATAAACCAATATTGTCATACGACAATAAGAATTAGACAAAGGAGGCACACAATGAAAAAGCTGTTAGCAGTATTAGCAATGGTATTTACAATGGCCATTGCAGGCAATGCGTCCGCGGTTGATTTTGACTTCAGCGGCAACTTCAGTTATCACAATGAAGTCCAAGTCTTTGGCTTCACCACAACCGGAGCAACCACCGTTACGCTCTTTACCTCATCGTGGGATGACGGCGGGTTTGACCCTATGCTCGGACTCTGGGACGACTCCGGGGCGTTGCTATATCAGCAGGACGACGGCGGTAACCTGGGCACGACTCTTTCAAACGGCACGCCCTACACCCACGGTTATTGGGACACCTATTACTCATACGCGCTGACCGCCGGTGATTATCAGGTATCCATTGCGACATTCTACAACTGGGCAATCGGGCCGAACATAAGCAATGGTTTCAGCTATGACTCCCAGACGCCCATCGCGATAGCGTCATGGTATCAGCCTGCCAATGGCTACAGGGCATCGAACTATGAGTTTCATATACTTAATGTCGAGTCGGCCCAGCAGCAGGTGCCTGAGCCTATGACGCTCCTTCTTCTCGGAAGCGGCATGGCAGGTCTCGCGCTCGTAAGAAGGTTCAGGAACAAGTAAACCATACACCCCCTCCCTAACCCTCCCCCATTGAGGGGGAGTGGATGAGTGGAATAAAACGGCCGCTCTGAATTTTCAGGGCGGCCGTTGTTTTTTTGTGGTGAGCAATACAGAATGGATACAGGGGGGATTTTACACCTTGCCAAACTGCACGGAATTTTCAAATAAAAAAAGAAAAGGAAAGAGCGATTTAAGGGATTGTCTCCCTGTCCACCGGCTCTTTCCTTTTTTTAATGTTGTTCCCTGATGTTATTTGCTTATTTGCAGCAGCCTGACTTCTTCATTGAGCTTTTTTTTGTCTTGGTCTTTTTGACTATCTTCACGGCCGCCTTTTTTTTCGTAGCCATTACCTGCCTCCTTTTTTTCTTGGTTCTATGTCTTGATTCTAACGTAGCATATAAAAAATATCACTAAACAGGCAAGCTGTCAATACGCAAGTTGATTTTGCAATTTATACACAGCGTCATCGTCATAAGTAGATGCGCATACAGAGCGTCAGAACAAAGCAGACCAAGGCGCCGGGGCACCCACGCCAAGTGGCGTGGGTCGAGCGAGGAGTGAGGCGTATTTTTGTATACGCCGCAACGACGAGCCGAGGAGTCGGGGCACCCACGCCAAGTGGCGTGGGTCGGGTATGCGAAGTTATGACGCACTGTATATCAGTCCTTCATCCTCCAGTCGAGCGTGCGCTCAATGCCCCTCTTGAGCGTAACCACGCTCTTCCATCCGAGTTCAGCCCCGGCTTTGTAGACATTGAGGCAGCTCCTTCCTATATCGCCGGCCCGGGCAGGGCCGCGCGCCGGAGTTGCGAGCGATGATGGAAGCTCAGGCACGCGCTCTTTGATTGCTTGATATATGGCGTCGAACAAATCAAGCGTGTGCGTGGGCTTGCCTGTTCCTATGTTATAAACGCCGCCTGAGCCTTTAGTGAGCGCAAGGATGTTGGCCGTTACCACATCCCCTACAAAGCAGTAGTCCCGCGTCATGCCCCTCGGCTCGTCCTTGAAGTGATAGACCGCAGACGGGGTCTTGTTTAAAAGCCTGTCCATGAAAACAGCGACGACCCCGGCCTCTCCGTGGGGTATCTGTCTTGGGCCGTAGACATTGGCGTAGCGGAGCACCGTATAATCGAGGCCCCACTGCCTGTTGTAGAATATAAGGTAGTCCTCGGCAACGGCCTTTGTTATCGCGTAAGGGGAGAGCGGTCTCCGCAGGGCGTTCTCGCTCGTGGGGTATTCATCGGTGTCGCCGTATATCGCTCCGCCTGATGAGATGAATATGACCTTTTTAGCGTTGTATGTCTTGGAGGCCTCGATGATGTTGAGAAACCCCTTCACATTCACATCCGCGTCATAGAGCGGGTCGTCTACCGATGCAGGGACCGACATCTGGGCCGCGTGGTGGTTCACCACAACCGGCCTTTCGAGCTCAAAGACCAACTTGGCCTCAGCAGACCTTATGTCGAGGAGGTAGAACTTTGCCTTCGGGTTTATGTTTTTTATTTTGCCGGACGAGAGGTTGTCAATGACCACGACATCGTGCCCGGCCTTGATGTAGGCGTCAACCACATTCGACCCGATGAAACCTGCCCCGCCTGTAACGAGTATCTTCACCTTAACCCCCCTTAGTCCCCCCTTGAAAATAAGGGGGGATTGCCTCCTTTGCGATTGTTTGCCTTCTCTATCAAGCGGCGTTGCGCGCCTGTTCCGGACGGCATTATCTTATTTCCCGCGAAACTTGTCAAACGACGGCGCGCCGGTCAGCTTTGTCTTGCAATGGATTAGGCGGTGTGTTAATTTTCTTCTTAAAACGGTTTCGGAGAAAAAGATGGCAATCACAAAAGACGATGTCGCTCATGCGGCAAAGCTCGCGCGGCTTGAGCTTACCCGCGATGAAACCGAACTCTACACAGCCCAGCTCAAGAGAATCCTCGGCTATGTTGAGAAGCTCGAAGCCCTCGATACATCAAAGGTGGAGCCGCTTTTTTATTCCTCGACCCCGGATGCGCTTCTAAGGGAGGATTCCGTGGAGCCGTCCATTTCGCGGGACGAGGCGCTTAAGAACGCCCCTCAGGCGGACAAGGGGTGCTTCAAGGTGCCGAGGATAATAGAATAGCATGAGCTTAAGCCCTGATACGGTTTTAAAGACCATACGCGGTCTTTCGGACGGCCTTAGAAAGCGGGAATTCACATCAGTCGAGCTTACAAACGGCTATCTTGAACGGATTGAAAGGCTCGACCAAAGGCTCCGGGCATATATCACGGTTATTGCCGATGACGCGCTTTCGAGGGCAAAGGAGGCTGACGAGCGGCTTAAGAGGGGCGCGGATGTAACCCCGCTTACCGGCGTGCCAATCTCCATAAAGGACATCTTCTGCACAAAGGGCGTCAAGACCACATGCGCTTCCAAGATACTTTCAAACTTCGCCCCTCCGTTTGACTCTACGGTCGTAAAGAAATTAAAGCACGCGGGCGCCGTGCTCCTCGGCAAGAACAACATGGACGAGTTCGCCATGGGCTCATCAACCGAGAACTCGGCGTTTTTCAAGACCCTTAACCCGTGGGACATCGAGCGCGTTCCGGGCGGAAGCTCCGGCGGCTCGGCGGCATCGGTGGCCGCATCCATGTGCGCGGCCTCATTAGGGACAGACACGGGCGGCTCGATACGGCAGCCCGCGGCCTGTTGCGGGGTTGTGGGGCTCAAGCCCACATACGGAAGGGTTTCGAGATACGGCATCATCGCCTTCGCGTCCTCTCTTGACCAGGCAGGCTCGCTCACAAAGGATGTTGAAGACGCGGCAATAGTCTTAAGCGCCATAGCAGGTCCCGACCCGCGCGACTCGACATCCATAACAGCGCCCGTGCCTGACTACGCGGCGTTGCTCAAGACAGGCGTAAAGGGCCTGAAAATAGGCATTCCAAAGGAATACTTCATCGAGGGCATTGACCCGGAGGTAAGGGCCTCTGTTGACGAGGCGCTCGCGCTCCTAAAGGCTCTGGGCGCGGAGCTTGTCAATATAACGCTCCCGCACACCGAGTATGCCATAAGCGTCTATTATCTCGTGGCTACGGCTGAGGCAAGCTCGAACCTCGCCAGATACGACGGTGTGAAGTACGGCCTCAGGGCAGAAGGCGCGGCAGACCTCCTCGACATGTATAATAAGACGCGCGACAAGGGGTTCGGCAGCGAGGTGAAAAGGCGGATAATGCTCGGCACATATTCGCTCTCAGCCGGTTACTACGACGCCTATTACAAGAAGGCGTCTCAGGTCAGGGCGCTCATTAAGAACGATTTTGACGAGGCGTTTAAGTCCTGCGACTGCATAGTAACGCCGACCTCGCCCACGCCGGCCTTTAAAATAGGCGAGAGGGTGGAGGACCCGCTGACCATGTATCTCTCGGACATATTCACCATATCGTGCAATCTTGCCGGCCTTCCGGGGATTTCAATACCGTGCGGATTTACGAAAGCCGGGCTTCCCGTGGGGCTTCAAATCCTCGGCAGGCCGCTGGGCGAGGCCGCTATTCTGAAGGCCGCGTATTCCTTTGAGCAGGCGACCGAGTGGCACAAGAGAAGGCCGCAGTTGTGAGGGGGCCAATGAGGATTGATAAATGAAATACGAGGCGGTCATAGGGCTTGAGGTCCACGCCCAACTCCTGACAGAATCAAAGCTCTTCTGTGCTTGCTCAACGCGGTTCGGCTCTGAGCCGAACACGCAGGTCTGCCCAGTGTGCCTCGGCATGCCGGGCGTGCTTCCTGTGCTTAACTCAAAGGCGGTCGCCTATGCGGTCAAGACCGCCCTCGCCTTGGACTGCGCCGTGAACAAGAGGAGCATCTTCGCGCGGAAGAATTATTTCTACCCTGATTTGCCCAAAGGCTACCAGATTTCCCAGTATACCGAGCCTCTTGCAGTGAATGGACGGATTACGATTGAGACATCCGCGGGCAGGAAGGAAATCGGCATAACGAGGCTCCACATGGAGGAGGACGCGGGCAAGCTCCTCCACGGAGAAAGGCCCGGGGACGAGGCATACAGCTTCGTTGACCTGAACAGGACAGGCATGCCGCTCATAGAAATCGTTAGCGAGCCTGACATGCGGCTGCCTGAGGAGGCCGTGGCCTATCTAAAGGCAGTCAGGGACATAGTGGTGTATCTTGAGATATGCTCAGGCAACATGGAGGAGGGGAGTTTCCGGTGCGACGCCAATGTTTCGGTGCGGCCTGTCGGCGAGAAAAAGCTCGGCACAAGGGCCGAGCTTAAGAACATGAATTCTTTTAAATTCGTGAAAGACGCGCTCGAATACGAGATTGAGAGGCAGATTGATGTAATCGAATCAGGCGGAAGGATTTTACAGGAGAGCCGCTTATTCGATTCCGCAAAGGGCATTACCGTTCCCATGCGCTCAAAGGAAGAGGCGCACGACTACCGCTATTTCCCTGAGCCTGATTTAAAGCCCCTCATCATAGAAGACGCGCTCCTTGCGAAGGTAAGGGACTCTATGCCTGAGCTTCCGCAGGAGAAAAAGGAAAGGTTTATAAAAGACTACGGCATACCCGTATATGACGCCGGGGTGCTCGTGTCCACAAGGCCGCTCGCGGATTATTACGAAGAGGTCGTCCGGCTCACTGGAGAGCCAAAGACATCTTCAAACTGGGTCATGGGCGAGCTTTTGAGGCTTCTTAACGAGCATGGCAAAGACGCCAAGTATTCCCCCGTGGCCCCGCCCGGACTTGCTGGGCTTATAAAGATGATAAATAGCGGCAAGCTCAGCGGCAAGATGGCAAAGGATGTCTTTGAGGAGATGTTCTCAACGGGCAAGGCCGCCGATGAGATCGTAAAGGCAAAGGGCATTACGCAGATTTCAGACGATTCCACGCTCGCTAAAGTGATTGACGATGTCGTAAATGCCAACCCGGAAAATCTCGAAAAATACAGGGCAGGCAAAGACAAACTCTTCGGCTTTTTCGTGGGCGAGGTAATGAAGGCCACGAAGGGACAGGCCAACCCGCAGGCAGTGAACAGACTGTTGAAGGAGAGGCTTGGGAATGGGTGAGGGCCGCGGCACGGGAGGCTTATTGAGTTATGGGCAGAAGTTTTGATGAATGGATAAGACAGGCTGACTATGATATGGACACTGCCGAGTTCATGTTCGGCGGCGGGAGATACTTTTATGTGGTCTTCATGTGTCATCTGTCAATAGAGAAAGCATTAAAAGGACTTTACTTAAGAAAATTAAATGAAGAGCCGCCGAGGGTGCATAATCTAATCTTTCTGCTTGAGAAGATAGGGTTGGAACTTCCAGAGGAAATATCCGGCTGGCTTTTTAATCTTAACAGGGTGAGCATTCCGACCCGTTATCCTGACGATTTGCTGAAGATTCAAAAAGAATACGATAAAGAGAAGACCCGGATGATGCTCGAAAAAAGCAAGGAGTTGCTGAAATGGATAAAGGCACGGTCTTAGAAGCCGTAAGGGTTATGGAACACTGCCTTGAGGCGAAAGGTCTGAATATATCCAAGCTCATCCTTTTCGGCTCGCATGCAAAGGGAGAAGCGGCTTCGGAAAGCGACATAGATATAGCCATCATTTCAAAGGATTTCAGAGACAAAGACATATTTGAACGGGCTCAAATGACCAAAGACGCCGAGATATTGACCATAAAAAAATTCATGATTCCCCTCGATATCATCACGCTGACCCCTGAGGAGTTCGAGAGCGAGACATCGCTCGTTGCCGGATATGCGAGAGAGGGCGAGGTGGTGTATGGGGCGTGAGAGGATAGAACGAAAAAGAGTGAACAGGCTGTTGAAGGAGAGGCTTGGAAAGGGGTGAGTTCAGATACGAATTTTATGGGAGCAGATTACAAATCTGCTCCCGCAAGAGGGATGATTTGGCTCTTTCATCAAAAGCTATGAACAAAGCGTTTTAACCATTACTCCAAGTTCGGCCACTGCTATCTGATATTGTGTTGCTATGCCTTGTGGTTTAGACATTAAATAACCTGCTGGCGTTTTTTCGTTAGGCAAGAGAGTTAAGTCTTTGATTATTATTTCAAATTTTTTGTGAGCAGCTTTACTTTTATGAACTAATGCATTTCTAACAAAATGATAATCTTTTAAGCTTTTTATCTGCTCATCTGTCAATTTACTAAATGGCTTGCCATCCGTAAAAAACAAATTGGCTCTTTTTTTCGTATTGTCTTCATACGGCAACCAGTCGAGAAAGGGTTTGCCATTTAAAAGCACCTCAAGTGTACTTGACGCCGGAACTATCTTGAGCTTTCGAGGGTTTTTTACTGGAGGATTAGTGTATAACTTCCCTGTCAGCAGTCCAATGAATAAATCTTCGATTAAGGCCTCAAATTCTGTAAAAATATCTAAGAATAAACCAGCATAAACTTGCTCGACATCGGCAGCACTAAGACTGTCATTTAGTAAAAGTTCATCAATTTTTTTTCTTGTAGATTCAAGCTCATTTGATTTGTCAATAAATTCTTCGGCAAGATTATTTATGGGTTTTGGCATTTTTTACGCAACTCTTAAGATATTTAAATATAATTTTCCTTTCCTTTAGATTCGTTGTTCTTCTATCTGTTGCATTTAAAA
>CAYIRV010000031.1:0-10409 GCA_964365865.1 uncultured Thermodesulfobacteriota bacterium
TATCCATTCCAAGAGTTGAGTCTCGTGCCCCTAACAAAAATACGATTGAATGGGAGATACCAGACAAAGTGTCAGTTGGCCTCATGCTAGTTCAAAGAATTGGATACACTTTTATTGCAAAAGTCAATGTTAAGAAAAAACATTGGTGGAATTCCTCCAATAAAACATTTACAACTTCTTCTACGAATCCTATGGAAGTTGTTATGAAGGGCAGCGATTTTTTAGGACAGCATGGATATTACATTGACAGTAATACAGTAGAATTTGGCGAAACTATTGGCTTTGGCAAAGGAAAGCCTTCCCAACCAAGGGAAGTAAAGGAAGCACTCAGCACACTCGATGAAGTTGCCTATAGATTTCAAGCTGGAGCATTTCAGATGATCCGACCTAAAATTGAAGAATATCTTCTGTCCAATCCTAACGCATTTGTACATCTTATTCGGGAAAGCGATGGCCGAACTCCGCGAGAATGGGTTTACAGTCAAATCGGAAATATAGCTGGAGACATGTTGGAATCCGGTCAGTATCACATTTATAGAGGAGTTCTAAATCCAACGGGAGATGCCCTGCTGAAGATGTTCAATGCAACAGATGATGAACTCGTTCAGATGAAAGCCATAACACCAGACTATGCAGAGAAACAGAAAGCAACTCTCAGAGAAAATATAAAGAGCGCAGGTTGACATTGAGGGATAATTGGGGGCACATTTCTACTTTGGCGTGACAAACCACGCCAAAACAGTCACGCCAAAACACTTGACAAGACGCACGCAAAAAGAATAACATATCACAATCAAAAACTTATACAGAGCGTCAGAACAAAGCAGACCAAGGCGCGACGAGGTGAGGAGTGGGGCGTGCTTTTACTGCACGCCGCAACGACGAGCCGAGACGCCGGGGCACCCGCGCCAAGCGGCGTGGGTCGGGTATGCGAAGTTATGACACTCTGTATATAACCTATTCAGGGGGTCTTAAGACTTGGCAAACCACGCATCGGCAATAAAAAGGGCAAAGCAGAGCGAAAAAAGAAAGACAAGGAACACATCCGTCATATCCGAGGTAAAGAACGCGGCAAAGAAAGTCTCTGAGTCAATAAAAAGCGCGGGCGCGGATGAGATAACGGCAAACCTGAAAAAGGCCATCGTGCTTCTCGATAAGGCCGTGTCAAAGGGCGTGCTCCATAGGAGAAATGCCTCCAGAAGAATCTCCCGCCTCATGCACGCCGTCAACGCGAAAAGCTCCGGCAAGACCGCCTGAACCATCGTTCCCACGCTGGAGCGTGGGAACGATATGTGTTGCGTGCGAGTGATGCGTGAAAAGATTTTAACGCATCACGGCCTTTAACACGCATCACGGCCTTTATAATCTCCCTTAGCCCCTTTTCTCATGGAAAGTTCCATTATAAGGGTCTGAATCGCCACGGCCGGCGGCATTGTGCCTGTCTTAAGGCGCTCATCGGTTTCGCATAGCTTTTTGAGCGCTGACTTAAGCTCTGAATCGCTGAATAGCCTGCTCCTTTTGACATAGGAGTCGAACTTCCACTGCAGCACCCCTGTCACTCCTGCCTGCGGCCTTGCGTTGGAGCCTTTTTTCAAGACTGACTTAATCTTAATCAACGCCCTCATCTCGTAGGCTATTGCACCGAGCACCTTTACCGGCGGCTCGCCTGAAAGCTTTACATATATGCCAAGGGCCTTTTTTACATCCCTTTCGCCGATAGCGTTAGTAAGATTGAATATGGTCTCTTCCCTTATGTCAAGCCCGGCCTCCTCAACATCGGTCTCATCTATCGCGGCCTTGTCTCCGGTAAAGAGCGCGATTTTCTCAAGCTCTGCCTTAACCCCCCTGAGCCCGGGGCCGGCAAGCTCGATGAGCTTAGTTGCGGCATCAGGGGAAATCGCCTTACCCAGGGACTTGGCCTGCCTTTTGACCCAGTCCATGAGCGCGGCCGCGTCCAGATGCTTAAACTGCCTTACCTCGCCTTTTCCCCTGATGAGCACGGCGAGCGTTGCGCCAATATCCATCTTGTATGAGTCTGAGATGAAAACAAGGCACGAGAAAGGCGCCGGGTCTTTAAGATATGCTGAAAATAGCTCCTGCTCAAAAGGCTTCAACGACCCGGCGTGCCTTACGACTATAAGCCTCTTACCGGAGAATGCCGGAAAAGTGCCGGCCATCGAGACAGCCTGAGCCGCGTCCATGGAAACCCTGTCAAAGGCGCTGTAGTTCATGGATTCAAAGCCCGGGGCAAGTGCAGAGGATTTTATGGCTGAGAGGGCCTCGTCAATCAGGTAATCCTCTGTGCCGTAGAAATAATAGGCAGGCTTGAGGGTTGTTTTTTTATCCTGTGTTGTCATGGAAGGTATAATCCCCCTTCATCCCCCTTTTACAAAGGGGGAGATAAAAAATCCCCTGCTTTAGAAAAGGCTGGCAAGGGTGGATTTGAGAGACGAAGGCTTGAGGGAGCTTGGACTGCCCTGACAGGCTGAAGACTACCTCCCCTTGCCCCTCCTTGTAAAGGAGGGGTTCTATGTCTATAAAGCTCCTCCCCTTTACAAGGGGAGGCTGGGTGGGGTAACTTATCCGCGCACCTGTTAGAAATTAACGAACATCCTCTCCTTGACTGTTCTGGCCGCGTCCTTGGCGAGCTTTTGAAGCGCCGTTCTTTCAGCCTCCTCTGTCCTGCCCACGCTCCCTATGTTCACGGTGAAGTCCTCGTAATCCGCCACATGGTCGTCGCTCCACAGGAGCTTGCCGTCGGCCTTCAGCGTCATCTTAAGGGTAAACGTCACGGAGAGCCTGTATTCCTGATTCACATCCCCGCGAGTGTATGACACGGCCCTTAAGTCATAAGACTTGATGACGCCTGACAATATTGCCTCGCCGTCCTTGTCAACCTTAACCGTAGTCATAAACTCCCTTACAAATGCCTCGGTCAAAAGGCCCTCGATATCCGGCTTGCCGGTATTGTTGGAAAAAATGGGTATGGAGAGCGATGCAACGGCTCCGGGCATGGCGCCTGCCCTGCCGGCAATGCGGTATCCGCAGCCAAAGAGCCATGCGAGGAGAACGAGCGCAAACAGTGCTCGAAAAACCCCCCTATGCCTTAATCCGTTCTTCATGCGGCTACGAGGCTCACGAGCTTGTTCTTGACATAAACGAACTTCTTGAGGTCTTTGCCCTGCATCCACTGCATAACACCAGGGTCCTTGGCCACAATCTCCTTTACGGCCTCCTCTGAGGCGTCCGGCGGCACGCTTACCTTGGCCCTTACCTTTCCGTTTATCTGCACAACGAGGAACACCTCGTCCTCAGCGAGCGCGCCTTCATCGTATCCCGGCCACTTGGTCTTGTAAAGGGGCGTATTCTTTCCGAGCCTTTTCCACAACTCCTCTGACATGTGCGGGGCAAAGGGCGAAAGGAGGAGGACAACTGCTTCAGTGGATTCCCTGAAGACCGACTTGTCCAAGCCGCTCCATGTGCCTGCCTTCTGAATAAGGAGCTGATACAAGGCGTTTACAAGCTCCATGATTGCGCTGAGCGCTGTGTTGAAGTGGAACCTGACGCCTATATCGCCTGTAACCTTTTTTATTGTCTTATGGGTCTGCCTGTGGATTTCCTTTAAAAGAGGCTCTGTGTCGAGGTTTCCGTCCGCGCCCTTGGTGTAGGGCATGGCCGAGAGCTTGTCCCTATTTTCCTCAACGAGCCTCCAAACCCTGCCTAAGAACCTGTAGCACCCTTCCACGCCTTCTTCGCTCCAATCAAGGTCTTTCTCAGGAGGGGCCGCGAAAAGTGAAAAGAGCCTTGTCGTGTCAGCCCCGTGCCTTTCTATTATTTTATCCGGGTCAACGATGTTCTTCTTTGACTTGGACATCTTCTCAACAGCGCCGGTCTCAACAGCCTTGTTGCAATGGACGCATTTGCCTTCCACGGCCTCCTCTGGAAGGAGAAATCCATGCTCAGGGCATTTAACCGTTTCTTTGCAGACCATGCCCTGCGTAAGGAGGTTTTTAAACGGCTCGTCGGTATCATGAAGGCCCAAGTCCCTCAATGGCTTTGTGAAAAACCGTGCGTAAAGAAGATGCATTACCGCATGTTCAATGCCTCCGATGTATTGGTCAACAGGCATCCATGAAGCGGCATTTTTCTTGTCAAACGGAAGTTTGTCCTCATGCGGGGAGATATACCTGAGAAAATACCACGATGAGTCAACGAATGTGTCCATGGTGTCGGTCTCGCGCCGGGAGGGAGAAAAGCACTTTGGACATTTTGCGTGGACAAAGGACTCGGAGCTTGCGAGCGGGGACATGCCTGTTCCCGTTAACCTGACATCCTCCGGAAGGAGCACTGGTAATCCCTCATACGGCACAGGTTGAGCGCCGCAGGACTGGCAGTATATAATGGGTATGGGGCATCCCCAATAGCGCTGCCTCGAAATCCCCCAGTCCCTGAGCTTGTAATTAACCGTCTTTTTGCCGAGTTTTCTTACCTCAATGTCTTCTGCTATAAGTTCCGCGGCCTTTGCGCTCTCCATGCCGTTGTATTTGCCGGAGTTGACCATGACGCCTGCGTCCGTATAGGCTTGAACCATTGTCTTTGGGTCGAGTGGACCCCCCTTGTGTAAGGAGGGGTTGATGACGACCTTTATAGGAAGATTATGCGCCTTTGCGAAGTCAAAATCCCTCTCGTCATGCGCGGGCACCGCCATTACCGCTCCTGTGCCATACTGCATAAGCACGAAGTTCGCCGCATACACCGGCGACTTGTCCCTTGTAAGCGGGTGGACGCAAAACGCGCCCGTGAAAACGCCTTGTTTCTCAAGAACCCCTGCATCCTTCTTTTGAGAAGCGGACTTTACCTTTTTAACGAACTCCCTGACCAGCGGCAATCTTTCTTTTGAGCTGATTTTTTCAACGAGCGGGTGGTCCAAGGCAAGGCTTACGAATGTAACGCCGAAGATGGTGTCCGGCCTTGTAGTAAAAATCCTTATTTCCTCGTCCGAGCCGTCAACCTTGAAAACAGCCTCCACGCCCGTGCTTTTGCCTATCCAGTTCCTCTGCATGACGAGCACCTTCTCAGGCCAGCCCGGAAGCTTATATGTATGCTCAAGCAACTCGTCCGCATAGGCCGTAATCCTGAAAAACCACTGCTCCAGTTCCCTTGCCTCGACAGTAGAGGAGCACCTCCAGCAAAGTCCGTCCTCGACCTGCTCGTTTGCGAGCACGGTCGCGCACTGAGGGCAGTAGTTCACGGAAGAACGTTTCTTATAAGCAAGACCCTTTTCCAAGAGCTTCAGAAACAACCACTGGTTCCATTTGTAGTATTCAGGGGAGAATGTGGCGATTTCCCTTGTCCAGTCGTAACTGAAACCCATGCGCTTAAGCTGGCGCTTCATATTGGCGATGTTCTCTCTCGTCCACTTTGCCGGATGCGCGTTGTGCTGAATGGCGGCGTTCTCGGCAGGAAGGCCGAACGAGTCCCATCCCATGGGGTGAAGCACCTTTTTTCCGTTCATCTTCAGGAACCGGGCAATGACATCGCCTATGGAATAGTTCCTGACATGACCCATATGAATCCTTCCCGAAGGGTAAGGGAACATCTCAAGCACATAATATTTGCCGCCCGCGCCCGCATCAGGGGTTTCAAATGCCTTGTCCTTTTCCCACACTTCCTGCCAAAAGGACTCTATTTGCTTGTGGCCGTATCTTTCCGCCATGCCGTGCCCCGGAACCCCTGTATTTTATTAATCTTATCAGCCAAAAAACTTTTAACACGACAAGCCTTTTATTTCAACAAGCATAGCGAGCAAAGCGAGCGAATTAAAATCCTAAGATTCCCTGCTTGTCAAATTCCCCGCGGCTTTTTGCGGGGAATTTGACAAGCAGGGGCGCCATGCATCGTGCCCCTGCTTGACAAAAAATTTTACTTGATTAACATCCCCAAAATACTATATAAATAATCTATCCAGAAAGCCCATAAGAGTCATTCGGTTCTCAAGCGCGAATCGGACATTGGATATATCTGCAGCTACCCGTGAAAACTAACAATTTTGAGTTCAATTGTTAATGCGGAGGTTGGGGTATGGGCATAATGCAACGGCTGTGGAGGCAGAACGAACCGGCTGAGGAAAATCTCGTCAACCAGCCGGAGACCACTTACTCAGGGACAAAGATAGAACCCCTGCGATTCGGGTTGCCGAAGGAGATAGAATCGGTCTGCCCTGAGTGCATGGAGATTATAAAGGCGACCCTCTACGCTGAGGACAACAAGGTCTGGATAAGAAAGACCTGCGATGAGCACGGAGAGTTCAAGGACATCTTCTACGGCAATGTTGACCTGTATTACAGATGCGAGGAGTTCTGGTTCGGCGACGGAAGAGGCATAGAAGACCCTCCGATAAAGCACGCTACAGTCTGCCCCAAGCAGTGTGGTCTCTGCAACATGCACATGAGCCACAGCGGGCTTCCCATAATTGACCTCACAAACAGATGCAACCTCACCTGCCCCGTGTGCTTCGCCAATGCAAACGCATCGGGATACCTCTACGAGCCTTCTTTCGAGCAAATCACGCACATCCTTGAATCGCTCACAAACCAGCGGCCTGTCCGGGCCAACATGGTACAGTTCTCAGGCGGCGAGCCTACGGTAAGGCCGGACTTTCTCAAAATAGTAAGAAAGGCCCGCGACATGGACTTTGATTACATCCAGGTAAACACCAACGGCATAAAGTTCTCTGAATTCGAGTTCGCCCAAGCCGCAAAAGAGGCCGGGGTGGGGACCATCTATCTCCAGTTCGACGGCCTGTCCGACGATATTTACAAGAAGACCCGCGCAAAGCCGCTTCTCGAATATAAACTCAAGACAATCGAAAACTGCAGAAAGCTGAGGATAGATGTCATACCGGTCGTTACCGTCGTAAAGGGCTACAACGACCATCAGGTGGGCGACATCGTCAAATTCGCGGTAAAGAACTGCGACGTCATAAGCGGCGTGGGCTTCCAGCCGATTTCGTTCGTGGGAAGGTTCAGCCAGAGCCACAGGATGGAGCGGCGTTACACGCTCGCAGACCTCGCGTTCGACATAGAGCGTCAGACAGGCTACATAAAGGCCATGCGGGACTGGTTCCCCATACATGTAACATCGCCCCTGTCGAGGCTCGCCACGGCGCTCAGCGGAAAGCAGAAATACACGCTCACGCTCCACCCGCACTGCTCGCAAGGCACATACTTCTACATAGGAAACGACGGCTCGGTAAAGCCCATGAGCGAGTTCTTGGACTTTAAGCCCTTCCTTGCGGAAATCATGAACCTTTCCATGACCGCCACGCCGTCTAACTTCGGCCTTCTTTCAAAGGTATCGGCCATGTATAAACTGAAAAAGCACTTTCTGCAGGACAAGGCCCCGGCCGGCCTTACATTCGAGAAGTTTTTAAAGAGCCTCGAAGGGTATCAGGACAAAAATCTGCGTAGGACCAATGTCAACAATGACCGGAACGATGAACGCTACTACAGCCACTTCTTCATAGCAGGCATGCACTTCATGGACGGGTATAACTTCAGCGTTGAAAGGGTCAAGCGGTGCGTCATCCACTACCCTGACCCAAAGGGGCATTTATACCCCTTCTGCGCATACAACGGCGCGCCTGTCCATAGGAGGATGGTCGAGAACAAATACAAGCACTCGGCGGAACAACTCAAGGAAAAAATTGTCGCCGAAGGCAGACCCAAGGAGCTTGAGTTCGTGGCAAAGAAGATGGGGATATAGGCTGGGAACTATATTGCGAAAGTTTTAACCTTGTTAAATGTTGTCTTTGCGAGCCGAAGCCGCGAGCGAAGCGCGGCGGGAAGGGGAAGCAATCTCGTTTTTAAGTTCCGTAGGGTGGCACCGCCCGCCAAAATATCAGCTACTCGCTCCTGTAAATGGTGGGCTGTGCCCACCCTACGGAACTACTTACTCCTCACTACACGGAATCCGCGGAGAGAGTCCCAGTCATCGGGGGTGCCGTAGCTCCGGGAGGATGTGCGGGCGCTCAACGGGCCACAAGACCATGCGGCGCCGCGGAGCACGCGGTACTCGCCGCTCTCCGGGCCCTTGGGGTTGTCCTTAGGGCTTGTCCCGTAATAATTCTCTTCATACCAGTCCTGCACCCACTCCCAGACATTCCCGCTCATGTCGTAAAGCCCTAACCCGTTAGGCTTTTTCTGTCCCACTGGGTGCGTCTTTTTGTCTGCGTTGCCCGTATACCACGCATAATCCACAAGCTCGTTGTCATTGTCCGTGCCCGGAAACCGCTCCTTCTTCCCGTTGCTTCTGGCCGCGTACTCCCACTCGGCCTCGGTAGGCAGACGATACTTCTTACCGTCTTTCCTGCCGAGCTTGTCCAAGAACTCCTGCGCGTCATTCCAACTGACCGATTCAACGGGACACTCAAAGCAAGGCTTGAAATAGGACGGGTTATTGCCCATGACTTCAGTCCACTGCCTTTGCGTTACCTCGTATTTACCCATGTAAAATCCACCCACGCACACTGTATGCACAAGAGTTGCATGCGGAAGGTCCTCGTAGATGAGTCCCTCCGCGGAATCATCCCCCATCTCAAAGCATCCGCCTTTGACGAAAACCATGCCCTCCGGCAACTGGCCATCATCCAACCCGGCCTCCAGTCCGGCAGTGTCCTTGAGTTGCTCAGGCCGGGATTCAACGAGGGCGCAGGCTGTAAAACCCAAGGCAGTGATTGCGAGGACGACCATTCGCAATATCCATAAGGCGCGATTCATGTTTTTTGTTTTCTCCGCTGCCATTAATGATCAGAAATTTAAAAAAATCGGACGCCAAGATATATTATCACAGTCAGCGGATGTTTCAAAATACCCCGACAGCCCTCACCCAGGGTTTTAAAACCTCACCACAACCGTCAACCCGTATCTCTTTCCACCCGGTTCAGCCGCTGGAATAAAGAATACATTTTCCGCGCCCTTGGTTCTATGGAGCCATACGATGCCTTTCCCGACCGCTGTGCCGAGCACGGCACCCGCAAAGACATCCGAGGCCCAGTGGTTGTCCGAGTATACCCTCTGGAGAGCGGCCAATGACGCAAGGCCATAGGCCGCTCCGCTGACCCAGAGGCTGTCGCTTTCCGCGGAAAAAACAGATGCTATGGAAAAGGCGCTTACAGTATGGCCTGAGGGAAAGGATGTATGCTCTGAATCGAACGAGCCAAGAGAGAATTTGCCGCTCCCGTCATTCAACTCCGGCCTGCTCCTTCCTGTTGTTGCCTTTATTGCCGCTCCCAATGTATTTGCCACAAAGAACGCCTCAAAGGAATGGAGCGCGGTCTCCTGCATCTTTTCGTTGTCCGTTAAAAATCCGCTGCCGCCGTAAAGCGCTAAAAAACCGATGTCATAGACGCCGTTCCCTAACTTTTCAGCTACAAGCGATATGTTGTCAGCGGTCTGTGCCTTGCGGCGCTGAAAGAACTCCCTAATCTTCGTGTCCTGAGAGTAAACCGCCGCGCCCGCGCCTATGATGCCGAGCGTAATGGCCGCGCTTTTTTTGTCGAGCCTTGAAGGAGCGGAAGCCACATACGCGAAGCCGTCCTTCAAATCTTTTGGCAGGGAATATAAATCCTTTTCATTGGCATTGACGTTGTTGCAAAGGGACAGAAGGACAATGACGGATATAACGGCGCCGAGCGCCCGTTTGACCTGTGCCTGCATGACCTTATTCAGCACGCCCTCCTTACGCCTGTAGGCCGCCATGACGGAGATATGACACGGCCTTGCGCCCCCCCCCGCCCCCCCCAAATACAAAGGGGGGGGGGGAAGGGCGCCCCCACCCCCCCCTTTGACAAAGGGGGGGTGTCAAGGACGCCCAAACCGCGCTGTGGCCTCCGAAACGCTCCCTCACATTATCGAGGGCGGAAAGGAGCCTCGCCCTTTTATCATTCCCTTCAAAAAGCCCCATCTGAAAATCGTCCTTTGTCAAAGCTGATATGCCGACTCCTATGAGCCTTACTGAGGCCCTTAAATAAATAGAGCCGAGGAGTTGAGAAGCATGGGAACAAATAACGCGCGTGTCGTTAGTGGGCATTGAAATCTTTTTTTCCTTCGTGAATGTGTGAAAGTCCGGATACCTTAATGTAAGCGCGACCTTCTGCCCCTTGAGGCCGTGGCTCCGCGCCCTTTTGCCAACCATGTCAGAGAGCATGAGGATGTATCTCAGCATGACGCCCCTGTTTGATATATCCTCGGACAGGGTCATGGAATGACCGATGCTCTTTGCCTCCCCCTCCTCGCCCATGGGCATGACAGGAGCGGCATCAATGCCCTTTGCCATGAGGCTTAATCTTTCGCCGAATATGCCGAACCGCGCCCTTAAAAGGCCGGCGGAAAATCTTGAAAGCTCTCCGC
>CAYIRV010000032.1:0-10349 GCA_964365865.1 uncultured Thermodesulfobacteriota bacterium
GACCCTGAAGTTGAAGTCAATGTTGAGGATATCGGGCCAGTCCGCGCCTTTCTGGGTTGAACGGACATCATCGGGAGAGCCGTAACGGTTGCCGGGCGTGTATGCCCAGTTGATAATCGCGTCCTTTGAATAGCGGAGTACTATCCAGTATCTTCCGGCTTCGAGAGCCCTTTCTTCTCCGCTGCCTGAGAAGCTGAAGTCAAACCACTTGTATCCCGGATGATATGCCACAGTATCGAGGCTTAACGGAAGGCTTCTCTGCCCCTCCATGCCCGGCCTGTTGCCGGCGTCCTTAACCACGTCTATCCAGAGGCTTCCGAGCCTGCCGCCGAACTTGTGCATGGCGAGCGATATGGAATCGAGCCTGAGCTTCTTTTCCACGAAAAATGCCTGAGCGAAAGTATCCGTGCCGGTTACATACTCGGCTGTCTCCTTGTCGAATGTCCTTACGCTTCCCTCAGTGGACTTCGCATAAAAGTCAACAAGGCTCTGGAAATCCATGTTCCCGAACTCCACAGGCCCTGCCTTTGGCGCCTCTGCCAAAGGCAGAGGCGCATGAGGGGCCGAGGGCAGAACCAACGTGCTCGTAAGCATGTAGCTGTCCGGAGACAGGGATTCGGCCTTGAGCACGAAGGCAAGGTTGTCGCTTATATAATCAGCGGAAATTTCCTCCCTGAAGTTAGGGAGCTTTGGGGCCGCCTTCCATGAATCGTTTATGTCGTTGGAGTCAAGCCCTGTCGTCTGCTTTATGTGCCGGGGGCCTACGAACAGGTGGGACTGCTGGGCATCGTAAGACACCCAGCCTTCGTCAGGATACCAGACCTCGAACCACGCGTGCCCGCCCTGCCCGATTGTCTCAAGGAGCGACCCGTCCTTCAAGGGGACCTTCCACGGCCTTCCGAGCGCAATGCCGCCCACGATTCGCGCCGGAATGCCTGATGCCCTGAGCAGGGCCATGGAAAGATGCGCGAAGTTCTGGCAGTTGCCCTCCTTGGCCTTGAGCGTCGCGGCCGCGTCATAGTTATCAACCGGCGACCTGTATTTGACGCTGTCAACAACCCAGTTGAGGATGGCTGTTACGGCCCCATGCTCGGTCAGGGCGCCAGCCGTTAGGCTTTGGGCAAGCGCCTTGACCGCGCTGTCCTCAGATTGGACAAGCGGGGTGGCTCTCAGGAAACGCCCTGCCTCATCGGTAATGTCTCCCACAGCTAAAGGAAATGGCGAAGCGCCCTTCATTTCCTTAAGGCTGATTCTCAGCCCTGCGTCGAACTCCTCCTTGACCCTCACATCCCCGGCAATCTTAGTCCATTCGGCGATTGTGAACGAATTTCCGAACTTGTCTATCTCCGTGCGCACGGAAACTGGCTTAGGGTCGTACGAGACGCGCCTTTCCGATATACGCTGCTCCACAGGCCCGTTTTTGACCTGCGCCGGAGACGCGAAGCGGAAGGAAAACCGTTCCATGCCGCCAATGGGCGCAGTGAAAATCCTTTCCTGCGTAATCCTGACATTGGAATCAGCCGTTCCGGATATGACGAGGGTTTTGGAAAAGGCATCCGGCGACAGAAAAATAAGGGCCAACAACATGGCCGCCCCCACCCTAACCCTCCCCCACAAGTGGAGAGGGGGAATCATAGTGGCGGCCTTATTTGGTCTTTGCAGCATAAACACCGTCCCAGTCTTCAGGGGGCGGCTCTGTGATATACCCCCTGCACCTTTCAATATAAACGGATGAAGGGCCGTCATCTGGAAATTCCTTAAGCGCGGATGCGAAGCTGTCCATGGCCTCGCTGAACCTTCTTTCCCTGTATAGCGCGAGCGCGTTGGAAAACATGGAACAAAACCTTTCTTTGGCGGGGTCCTCGCCTTTTTTTGAGACAAGCTCGTAAATCACTATGGGCTTGTGCTTGCCCTTTACCGTCACATAGTCGAGTTCCCTGAATGTAAACCCGTCCTTTGCGCCGGCAAAGGTGAACTCGCTCACTATGATATGCGTGCGGTACATCTTGTTCAGCCCCTCAAGTCTGGAGGCGAGATTTACGGTGTCTCCTATGGCCGTGTAGTTGAACCTCTGCTCCGCGCCCATATTGCCGATAACAGCCTCGCCCGTGTTAAGTCCAATGCCGATGTCGAGGCTGGGTCTGCCGGCTTTCTTCCACTCCTCGTTCAGCGCCTTAAGCTCAAGGAGCATGTCATACGCGGCCTCGCACGCGCGCGCCGGGTGGTTGGAAAGCGCGACAGGCGCGTTGAAGACAGCCATGATGGCGTCGCCTATGTATTTATCGAGCATACCGCCCCTCTCCATCACTATATTTGTCATGGGGTTCAGATACTCGTTCAGGAGCAGGACGAGCTTCTCCGGGGTCAGGCCCTCGGATATGCCGGTAAAACCCCTGATGTCTGAGAAAAGCACGGTAACAACCCTCTTCTCCCCTCCGAGCTTGAGCCTGCCCGGGTCCTTGAGGATTTCGGATACGAGGTCGTCGGACACATAGGTGGAGAATGCCTTCCTCAGATACCTGCTCTTCTTCTCAACCACTATGTTCCTGTATGCCTCTATTGAAATATAGGCGAGGAACAGCGAAAGACCGGGATAAACCACCACAGGCCTTATGCTCTTCACGAAAAAAAGGTAGTACTCAAACCCGATAAGCGCCGCAAGAAGGGCCGCCAATATGAAGAGGCTTCCTATGGCTGAAAGGAGCCTTGAAACCGCGAGCGAGAAAAAGACCGGCAGGAGAAGTATCAGGACAAGCTCGATTATGATGATTCTGCTGTCATGTATGAGGAACGAGCCTTTAATCACATTGCCGGCTATGGTGGCGAGCAGCTCGACCCCAGGGAAAAGAGGGTCGAGCGGCGTGGGTCTTATGTCGTAGACCGCCTTTTCAGTAACGCCGAAAAGCACGAACTTGTCCTTGAACTCTTCCGGCGAAATCCTTCCTTCGAGCACATCCGTGGCCGGATATGTCTTGAATGTCCCGCCCTGGCCGAAGAAGTTTAAAAGCAGGGCGCCTTCTTCATCGAGGGGTATGGTTTTGTCGTTGACCTCGATGCCGTCTATGCCGTACTCCGCTACATTCAGCACGACCGGGTCTCCGAGGTAGCGTCTGAGCCCCTCTACGGCCACGGACGGATATAGGTTCGACTTGTATTTGTAGACGAGGTTCGCGGCCCTGTAAAGGCCGTCCTTCTGCGGTATTATGTTGAACGCGCCGAACCCGGCTGCGCCTGCGCCGATTAAAGGCAGATTCGTCTCAATCCCGTCAAATTCAAGCGCAGGCACGGCATCGGCTGGAATATCTTCGATTTCCATGAAGTTCATGAGCGAAATCTTGGACCTTCCAAGCTGTTTGAGCGCCTCGGCCTTCGGCTCCTCAGTGGAGTCGTCCCTGAAGAAAAAACCTATGACCACATTGCCGGCTTCCTTTACTCCCGCTGCCAAGGCCCTGTCAGCCTCTGGGTTCTCGCTTTCAGAAAACACCATGTCAACGGCCGTTACCCGCGCCTGTCTGAGCTTCGTAAGGACGCGGGCGGTCTTTTGCCTCGGCCACGGCCACCTGCCCTGCTCATTCACGCTCTTTTCGTCAACCGCCACGATGACGACCTCTTGAGGCGCCTCGGACGCGCCTCTGGCCTTGAACATGGCGTCGAGTGCCTTTAAATCCACGCCTGTAAGAAAATCCGGCTTAAGCCTGTATGTTATGATTGTTGTAAGCGCTGAGAGTATTGCTATGAGAAGGAAGACGCTCCGGTCCCTTGGCCTTTGCATCAATCGGCCTCCAGGCTCCTGATGAGGACATCTACTGTGCCCCTGTGGCTTCCGCGCGGATAGTCGGCCAAGTATCTTTTGAAAAGCTCAAGCGCCGATTTCTTTTCCCCAAGTTCCTTGTTCACGACAGCGGCCGAGAACACGGCGTTTTCGAGGAACGGCTCGACCGGGTATCTCTCGAGCACGGACATGTAATCCGAGATGGCGCGCATAGGCTCGCTCATGTTCCGCGAAAGAACCGTGCCGCGCTCAAGGTGCGCCTCTGCCTTGACGCCCGCGACCGAGCTAAGGTCTATTGCTATCTGGAATACATCGAGGGAATCGGCGAATCTCCTGCTGTCCGCAAGATAGTGGCCATAGTTTATATTCCACCGGGCTAATATTTCAGGGAGCCTGCCGGCCTTTTCCCATTCAACAGGCCTTTCCACATCGGTGATTGCCTCAAGCTGCGCCCTTACATCTTCGAGCGATGAGCCCGGCTCTACGGCCACCGGCTCTATGGGCGCGGCATTGCGCGTATTCTCCGTCATGACGCCGGGGCCTACTGTAACCCCCCTCGCTCCCCCCTTGGTAAGGGGGGATGAAAGGGGGGTGTCGTTGCCGCTTACCTCGACATCGGACTCCTCGCCGAATATGACATTGGCGTCCCCCTGATTCATTACGATGAAGTCCGTGCCCTTGATTCCCGAAGTGCTCGTAGGGGTCTTCACCTTCACATCGGTCTTGCCCGTGAATTTGCCCACATAGGCCCTGAGCTTGCCTGTGGAGAGGGAATACACGGCCGACCTTTTGTCCTTCTTGAGCGTGAACTCGGTCAGCTCAAGCTCGGAGTCATTTCCAAGGGACAGGCGGCTTCCGTCCTCAATCTCTATGGATGCCCTGCCGTCGCTTCCTGTCTTGACCTTGTCGCCGACTTCAACAGCCGCGCCCTTTTCAGCGACCTTCCATTTGGGCGCGGCCTTTGCCTTGAGATACACGCTTCCGCTTAAGGCCGATATGCGGCCAACCGCGGCAAAGGAGCATGTGAAGGAGAGGAGGACAAGAATGACCGCCGCAGCAGAAGGGAATACGAACCTTTTGAGCATCAATCCTTTAAGCGCCATACGAGTTCACCTTTTCCGAATAGCCCTGTTACTATGATTTTGATGAACGAGGTGTCCGTGCCCGGTATAGGCTCTGCTCCGGTCTCGGAATATTTAGGGAACTTGACTGTGTAGGCCCTGCTCCACGGGTCGAAGAACGGAAAAAATTCGCGTAGGAGCGCGTCAGCCGGGTCAAGGCGCGTTATGCTCACTGGCGCGAGCCTTGCGCCGGATGAATCCTCGAGGAAAAGCCTCCATACGGAATTCTTTGCATCAAGGTCATTCTGCTTCTCATCAGGCGAATAAGCCGTAAGGAAAAATTCATTGTACTGTTCCGAGGCCTCGGCCTCCCTTTCAAAGAGCATGCTCTTGTAAGCCTCCGGAAGCTCAAACCCCTCGGCATACCTGTCCGTATAAGCGTTCCTGAATGTCTTGTCCTTGTATGTCGCGTTGAGGTAAAGCCTCGGGTCCATGCCTTCGTAAACCGTTACAGACCTTGTCCATTTGTTAAGGGAATCGCTGTACGCCGCCTTCTTGGTAATCGCCTTGCCGGACGAGCACCCGGCTGTAAAGGCAGAAAAAACCAACACAAGGCAGAATATAAAAAAGACGCCCTCAACAGCCACCCCCCTCTGTCCCCCCTTGTTAAGGGGGGATGACACGGGGAACTCCCCCCTTACTAAGGGGGGATTAAGGGGGCATTCCCCCCTTATTTTCAAGGGGGGATTAAGGGGGGTAAGGCGCGCTCTTTTCTCTGAAAAAACCATTTTCAAAACCTTTGTAAATGGTGGGCTACAGGTAATAGTCCCCTCCTTATCTCCCCCCCTTTTACAAAGGGGGGGAGGGGGGGGTTATTGAGCCGGTTATTTGAACAGCGCGAGCTGCGGGCCGCCGGCATCCCTAAACGCATCCACCGGGTATCTGCCCGTAAAGCACGCGTCGCAGAAGCTCCCGCCTGCCGCGCCTACTGCCCTGTACAAGCCTTCTATGCTTAAATAGCCGAGCGTATCCGATGTGACGAACTCGTTTATTTTATCGAGCGACGCGTTTGCCGCGATAAGCTCCTCTTTTCTTGGGGTGTCTATGCCGTAGTAGCACGGGCATATGGTCGGCGGGGAGCTTATCCTCAGGTGCACCTCCTTGGCGCCGGCGTTCCTTATCATCTTGATTATCTTCCTGCTGGTGGTGCCCCTGACAATGGAATCGTCAACCACCACCACCCTCTTGCCTTTAAATATTTCGCTTACGGCGTTGAGCTTGATTTTCACGCCGAAGTGCCTTATCGAATCCTTGGGCTCTATGAACGTCCTTCCCACATAGTGGTTCCTCACGAGCCCAAGCTCAAAAGGCAGTCCCGATGCCTCTGCGTATCCTATGGCCGCGGGGAGACCTGAATCAGGCACGGGTATCACCATGTCGGCGTCAACGCCGTGCTCCTCTGCGAGTATCCGCCCGAGCCTTTTCCGCACGCTATAGACATTGGCCCCGAATATATAAGAATCAGGTCTTGCGAAGTATATGAACTCAAAGACGCACGGCGTATAAGGGACGCTCCGGAAGGGCTTAACGGAGGTCGTCCCGCTTCTGCTTATTACAAGCACCTCGCCCGGCTCTATCTCCCTTATGAACTCGGCCTCTATGAGGTCAAAGGCGCAGGTCTCAGACGCGACCACATAAGCGCCCTTGAGCCTTCCGAGCAAGAGGGGCCTGAACCCGCTGGGGTCCCTGACGGCTATCATGGAGTCGTTGGTAAGGAAGAGGAGCGAATACGAGCCCTTCACCCTGTCGAGGGCGTAAATAATCCTGTCAACGAACGAGCTTTCAGTGCATGAGGCTATGAGGTGGACTATTATCTCCGTGTCCATGGACGACTGGAATATTGCCCCGTGCGCCTCAAACTCGTCCCTCAAAATCATTGCGTTCACGAGGTTCCCGTTGTGCGCGACCGCAATGCCGCCGTGCGAGTACTCGACGACAAAGGGCTGGGCGTTGTTTACGAGGGAATCCCCTGTCGTAGAATACCTCACATGGCCTATTGCCGCATCCCCGTAAAGCCTTTCAATGTCGCCTTCGGAGAACACATCCGCCACAAGCCCCATGTCCTTTTTTACATGGAGCCTCTTGCCGTCGGACGAGACGATGCCGGCGCTCTCCTGACCCCTGTGCTGCAGGGCATAGAGGCCCAAATATGTCATGTTCGCGGCCTCGGGATGGCCGTAGATGCCGAAGACCCCGCACTCGTCCGAGAAGCGGTCTTCTTTAATAGCAGCGGATTTCATACACCCCCCCCTATCCCCCTCTTGTCAAGGGGGGGGCTGGGGGGGGTTGCAAGAAGCCTTTCGAACGCGCCTGCCCACGCATCTTTGACCTCACTCAGCGGCAGTTCTATGTATTCGCCGATTTTCAATATTTCGCCCTTTACCCGGCCTATGACGGTTGACCTTATCTTGAAAGAAGAGCATATGTCCTTGAGCTTGTCCATATCCCAGGGATTGAGGCTTACGATTACCCTGGACTGCGCCTCGTTGAAGAGCGCCTCATCAGGCCGGAGACTGCCCATCGGAAGCTCGACAACAGCCCCCCTGTGGGTATCGGGGTTAAGGCAGCTTTCCGCAAGCGCTATTGCTATGCCTCCCTCTGACACATCGTGCGCTGAGGAAATTATACCAGCCTTTATAGCCTCCCGGCAAGCGTCCTGAACCCCTTTTTCGAGCGAGAGGTTCAGCGCGGGCGGAAGACCTGCCTCAAGTCCGTGGATTACCTTAAGATATTCGCTCCCGCCCATGCCGTTCCCCACAGGGCCGATTATGGCAATCGTATCCCCCTCGTTTTTAAACCACTGGGTCGTAATGTGCCTTAGCTCCTCGATAAGACCGACCATGCCGATGGCAGGCGTGGGATAAACGGCGCGTCCCGATGTCTCGTTATAGAAACTCACATTGCCGCCCACTACAGGTATGCCGAGGGCAATGCATGCCTCTTTTATGCCTGATGTCGCCTCTTTGAACTGCCACATTACATCGGCGCGTTCAGGGCTGCCGAAGTTAAGGCAATCCGTAAGCCCGATAGGCAGGGCGCCGCTTACGGACAAGTTTCTCGCGGCCTCCGCCACTGCTATGGCCGCGCCCCTGAACGGGTCGAGAAAACAATAGCGCGGGTTGCAGTCAACGGTCATGGCCAGGGCCTTGTTCGTGCCTTTTATCCGTATGACCGCGGCATCAGACCCCGGAGGCACGGCTGTATCCGTCCTTACCATATGGTCGTACTGGCGGTATATGAACTCCTTGCTCGATATGTTGGGAGAGGACAGGAGCTTTTTGAGGACGCTGTTGTAATCGTCAGGCTGCTTTATGCCTGAGATATCAAAGACCGCGAGCGCGGCTTGCCACTCAGGCTTTTTCACCGGCCTTTCGTAAACAGGGGCTTCATCCGTGAGGGCCTTTACAGGCAGCTCGGCCGCAAGCGCGCCGTTGTCAAAGACCTTGAGCATCCCGCCTTCAACGACCTTGCCTATGACCTCTGCGTCAAGGTCCCACTTGCTGAATATTTTTTTGACCTCGTGCTCTGTGCCTTTTTTAACCACCATGAGCATACGCTCCTGGGATTCAGAGAGCAGAACCTCATAGGCGCTCATCTGAGCCTCGCGCCTCGGCACCTTATCAATATAAATCTCTATGCCCATGCCCGCCCTCGATGCCATCTCAACCGAGGACGATGTAAGCCCGGCCGCGCCCATGTCCTGAATGCCTACCACATGGCCGGTCTTGAAGAGTTCAAGGCAAGCCTCAAGCAGCAGTTTTTCAGTGAACGGGTCCCCTACCTGAACAGTGGGCCTCCTTTCCTCTCCTCCCTCGCCAAAGACATCCGAGGCCATGGTCGCGCCGTGTATGCCGTCCCGTCCAGTCTTGGAGCCTGCGTATATAACCGGGTTTCCCGCGCCCTCTGCCCTTCCCTTGAATATCTTATCCTTGTCCGCGATTCCAACGGTCATGACATTCACGAGGCAGTTCCCGTCATAGCATTCGTTGAAATAGACCTCGCCTCCGACAGTCGGAACGCCGATGCAATTTCCGTATCCGGCTATGCCTGACACAACGCCTTCGATGAGATACCTTGTCTTCGGGTTTTCAAAGGAGCCGAAGCGCAGGGAATCGAGGATTGCCACTGGCCTCGCGCCCATGGTGAACACATCCCTCAAGATTCCGCCCACGCCTGTCGCCGCCCCCTGATAAGGCTCTATGAAAGACGGGTGGTTATGGGACTCCATCTTGAATACGGCCGCAAGCCCGTCCCCTATGTCAACCACGCCCGCGTTCTCGCCCGGCCCCTGTATCACATGAGGGCCTTTTGTGGGAAATCCCTTGAGATACTGCCTCGACGACTTGTAGGAGCAATGTTCGCTCCACATCACGGAGAATATGCCGAGTTCAACGATGTTCGGCTCCCTGCCGATGGTGTCAACTATCCTCGCGTATTCCTCTTTCGTCAACCCGTGTTCTTTTATGAGTTCATCAGTAATTTGCGCCATACCCGCCTTCCAACCCCCCCCCACCCTGCCCTCCCCCATAAAGGGGGAGGGATAAGAGGAAGTGGACATCTGCGATATAAATAACCTGAAAATGCCTAAATGACAAGCAGAATTACATATACTTAAGGCTCTTAATCATCTTCTTGGCCTGTTTCAAAATCCCTTTTTCGTCCTCGTATTTAAGGATTTTTATGGCCTCGTCCATGGGAAACCACCTGCAGTCAACGACCTCGTCGTCATGCCCGGATACATCTCCTGCCGTGTATTCCATGAGGAAGAAATACACTATCTTGAAAACTCTCCTTAGCTCTTCGCCTTCCCTGAAGGTGAAGAAATATTCTATGTGGCCGATTTTTTCAAGTATCTTTCCGTCGAGTCCTGTTTCTTCCCTGACCTCCCTGTGGGCTGTCCTTGCCATGCTTTCGCCCTGCTCTATCGTGCCCTTTGGAAGGCCCCAGACCTTTCCGCCTTTTACGGATATGAGCGCTACCTCAGGCAGCTTGTCCATAAGCCTGAATATTACGCCGCCGGCTGATAAACGCCGTTCTGTCTTGAGAGCCTTGTCGTCCATCGTTTATTTCCCCCCACCCTGCCCTCCCTGCTCGTGGGGATGGGGAAAGGACGGGGGCGATTGAAAGCCGCGTTATCCGGGCTTTTCAGATTCTACGCGGCATTTGACGCAGGCCGTTGCATAAGGCATTACCTTTAGCCTTTCCTCGTCAATGGCCACTCCGCATGCATCGCAGAGGCCGTATGTGTTGTCATCGAGCTTCCTCAATGCCTCGTCCAAGTCCTCAAGCTCTTTACGCCTGATATCAGCGACCGCGAGTCCGGTGTCCTCGATTATGTCCAAGAGCGCGAGTTCTTCTATGTCATGCGGGATGTCGAACTGCTCGTTGTATTCCTTGCCGAGCTTCCTGAAAAGCTCGTCCCTCAGGTCGTTCCACATCTTCCTTTTCCTGTCGAG